>JAGHUL010000069.1 GCA_018064825.1 Candidatus Colivicinus equi | reverse complement strand
TGACCCTCTGCTTGTAAGGCAGATGCTCTCCCAACTGAGCTAAGCCTCCACTTATGTGCTTACATATGATAACACATAGAAAATAATAAAGTCAAATAGTATAGAATGTAATTATGTACAGAAATTCATACGTAAAAATCGAACTAGATAAACTTAAAAACAATGCAAAGTTTTTTATGAATAATACACATAAGAAACTTATTGCTGTTGTTAAGGCTGATGGTTATGGCGTTATTGATTACATGGAGGCTAAAGCTTTAAATGAAGTTGGTGTAGATTTCTTTGCAGTATCTAGTTTAGATGAAGCAATGAGTTTAAGAAGTCACGACGTCAAAGGTGAAATATTGGCATTAAGCTATGTGCCAATAGAAGCATTAGATGTCGTAAGGGATAACAACATAAGTATTGTTAGTGTGTCAAAAGAATATGTTGATAAAGCTGATCTTCATGATGTTAAAGTGCATCTAAAACTTAATACTGGTATGAACCGTCTTGGTGTAAAACCTGAAGATGCCAAGGATATGTTAAATACATTAATTAATAAAGGCGCGATAGTTGAAGGCGTTATGTCACATTTTTCTAGTGCTGATGAAGATATTGATTATTCAAAAAAACAATATCAACTATTTAAAGATACAGTTAAAAATCTTGATTACGATTTCAAATATATCCATATGTGTGCAACTGATGCGAGTCTAGTTATAGATGATGATATTTCAACTCATTGCCGAGTTGGTTTAGGTTTATTAGGATACAGCACTTATCCATGTGATATTAAGCCATGCGTAACATTAATGAGTGAAATCATTGCTATTAAACAAGTTGATAAAGGAGAAACGGTTTCTTATAATCGCCACTATACTTCTAACGGCAAAGGATATATCATTACTATTCCTTTAGGCTATGCGGATGGATTCAAGAAAGTCAATGTCAATCATCAAGCGTATGTAGATGGTGAATATGGAACTATTATTGGCAATATCTGCATGGATATGATGATGATACACGTGGATGAATATCATGAAGTCGGCAAAGAAGTTGAACTATTAGGTGGCCACATCGATGTAAATAAAAGAGCTCAAGAAGTTAATATTATTAACTATGAGCTCCTAGTAAGTTTAAATGACCGCCTATGTAGAAAATATTATGAGAATGGTAAATTAAGATACCAAGTTGATAGACGTTTTAATAATTCTATAGAGTTTCAATAAACGCTTTTACAATACCAATACCAGATACGAATGTTCCGATTGTTGAGAATAGGTTGGCGAATATTACGACCATTAGAGTTTTTGTAACTCTATTTTTCCAGAAACCTTTAACAGTTTCTGTATCTTTTGCGATATCTTCAAAATCTTTTACTTTTGGTTTTCTTACCATTGCTTCAACCATACCTGCAAACCAACCAGCCGCAAGTACAGGGTTTAAAGAAGTGATAGGAGCCATAATGAAAGCAGTAACGATAGAAAGAATGTGGCCACCAGCACACAATACACCAAGAGCACTAAGTGTGCCATTCCACAATACCCAAGCTTTTAGTTGTTGTAGACCAAGATTTGAATTGTTGATGATCGTATAAACAACCATTGCGATTAAAGCGATAGGAATAATCCATTTAATGATGGATTTTTTCTTATTCTTACTTCCAGTATCATTTAACTCATTGATATCAACATCATTATTTAGATTTCTTTCAATACCTTTCGCGTGTGCGGCACCGATGATAGCAACAATCTTATTTCCTTTTGCGCTCTTTATCTTTTGCGCTAAATAAGCATCTCTTTCATCAACCAAGACCTTTTTAACCATTGGGAATTCTTTTCCCACTTCGCTTAGTGCTGCTTCCAAAGCATCTGCTTCTTTTAATTTCGCAAGCTCTTCTTCTGAAATCTCTTCGTTATCAAATATCGATGTGATAATTGAAGTTAATAATTTTGATTTTTCCCAAAGACCTAGTTTATTCCAAATACGTGAGAAGGTAGCCTTGATTGATCTATCTGCTAAAACTAATTCCGTATTTCTTTCATTGGCTAATTCAATGCCTTTCATCATTTCGGCGCCAGTGTTAGAATCCATTGATTTGGCCATTCTTCTTTGAAAACTAGAAAGAATAACATTTACTAGTAAAAAACCAACTTGACCATCTTTGATTATTTTGACAATGTCCGTGTCACGCCATTTATCTTTTTCAATCATTGATTTGTATCTTTGTTCATCTAGTTCAATGGCGATGGCATCAGGATTGACTTCGTTTACGCAATCGATAACATCTTGAACAGAATTCTTAGATACGTGAGCCGTTTTTACTAAGTAGATTTCTTTTTCTTGATAAGTAAGTTTTACTATGTTCTCGTTCATAGTCTCTATTATAATGCATTTTCAAAAATGATATTATTAATATATACATTAGGAGGTATTTTATATGGGATTAATTAAGGCAGGTATAGGTGCTTTTGCAGGCACTTTAGCTGATACTTGGAAAGATTATTTTGTGTGTGATTCTTTAAATAATGACACACTTATTACAAAGGGCGTTAAGAAAGGTTCATCATCATTATTCGCTGATCCAGATGTTATTACTAATGGTTCAGGAATTGTTGTAGCTGATGGTCAATGTGCACTAATCGTTGATGAAGGTCAAATTTTGGAAGTTGCAAACGAACCTGGCAACTATACATTTGATACAACAAAATCTCCATCAATTTTTGATGGTGGTTTCAAAGGCATCGCTGATACATTCAAAGAAATGATCGGCAGATTTACATATGGTGGTATCGCTGCTAAGAATCAAAGAGTTTATTATGTAAACACTAAAGAGATTTTAAACAATCTATATGGAACAACTACACCTATTCCTTTTAGAGTTATTGATAGAAACATTAATCTAGATGTAGACATTTCAGTTAGATGCAATGGTGAATATTCATTCAAGATTGTCAATCCACTTCTTTTCTATAAGAATGTTGCAGGCAATGTATCTTCTGCTATTACAAAAGAAGATTTAGCTCAACAAATGAAGAGTGAATTACTAACAGCTTTACAACCAGTATTCGCAAAGATTTCTGCAACAGGTGTTAGATATTCAGAAATTCCAGCACACACAACAGAAATGGTTGATGAATTAAATAATCAATTAAGTACAAAGTGGGCTGATTTACGTGGTATTAATGTTGTTTCATTTGGCGTTAATTCAATCAGTGCTTCTAAAGAAGATGAAGACATGATTAAGGAACTTCAAAAAGCAGCAGTTAATAAAGATCCTAACATGGCTGGCGCAACTTTAGTTACTGCTCAAGCTGATGCTATGAGAGATGCAGCTAATAACGCTAATGGTGCTGGTATGGGCTTCATGGGTATGAACATGGCTATGAATGCTGGCGCAAATGCTCAAGGTTTCTATGGCATGCAATCTCAACAAACTCAAACACAAGCTCCAACTGGAGAAGTAAGATATTGTAAATATTGTGGTAAACAAATTACTGCAGATTCTAGATTCTGTCCATATTGCGGTAAGGAACAATAATGGCAACAAACGTTTCGCAATATAAGTGTCCAAATTGCGGAGCATCAATACCTTTTGATCCAGGAACACAAAAATTAAAATGTGCACACTGTGGCACGGAATATGATATTGAGACTCTGCAATCAATGCAAGCGGAAGAAAACATTGAAACAGATTCTTTTGGTTGGCAAGAATACACTTCACAAACAATGGATAACGATTCAGGACAAATAGTATATGTTTGTCCTTCTTGTGGTGGTGAAGTAATTGGCGATAAGACAACAAGTTCTTGTCAGTGTCCATATTGTGGAAACAATGTCATCGTTGAAGATAAATTAAAAGATATCTATAAACCAGATTTAGTTATTCCATTCAAATATACTAAGGAACAAGCTAAACAGGAGTTTAGTAAATATCTAAAGAGTAAGAAATTACTAGCTAGAGATTTTTCATTTGAAAAGGTTGTCGATAAGATAAATGGCTTATATGTACCATATTGGCTATTTGATTGTGATTGTTCTTGTCAAGCAAGATTTAATGCTACAAGAATGAGAGCATATTCAACAGCTGATTACGATATTGAAGAAATTGATCACTATCTTGTATATCGAGATGGCAATGTATCTTTTTCACATGTTCCAGTTGATGGTTCAGACAATCTACCAGCTGAATTACTAGAAGCGCTAGAACCATTTGATTTTTCAAAAGCTGTCGATTTTAACACTGCATATTTAGCTGGTTATTTATCTAATCAATATGATGTTGATTCTGATAGTGCAATTAAAAGAGCTAATGAAAGAATTAAAAATTCTACAACAGAAGCAATTTCAGCTACTCTAATTGGATACACTACAGTATTTCCACTTTCAAGCAATGTAAGATTTGATAATGGTAAAGTATCTTATGCTTTATTACCTATCTACATTTTTTCCGCAAAATATAATGGTAAAGTATATAACTTCGCAATGAATGGTCAGACAGGAAAATTCTCGGGCAATCTTCCTGCTGATCCAAAGCGCACAATTAGTTATGGTTTTATTATTTTCTTAGCCATAACAATTGTGATGTTTATAATACTCATGATTACGCAAAGATAATATGAAAAAGTTATTATCGATATTATTTGTAAGCTTCTTGTTATTGTGCCCGATTAAAATAGAAGCAAGCAATGTGAGTATTGTAGACGAAGCTAATATTCTAAGTAACGATGAGGAATATGAATTAGAGCAATACTACAAACAAATCGCTGAGCAATACGATATTGATATAGTTGCTTATATAACAGATATTCCAACTGACAATATTGATCTACAAGCAGCCGATTATTTTGAATCATTAGGATATTCAAATGGATTCATCTTTGAAATAAATATGGCTAATAGTGAATATGATATTGTCATCCTTGGTGAGGAACAGTATCTTGCTGAATATATTGAAGAAGGTATGGACTATGTTTATGACTCTTTATCAAACGGCGATTTCTATGGTGCATGTAGAGATTTTGCTTACTTTGTAGATGAAGCTCATATATCGCACGATTACAATGAGAATCAACAAAATGATCCTCAATATAATCCACAAATTGAGCCACAAAAAGCAAGCCCTCTATCTTTATTAGGTATTTCTGCTGGTACAGGTGGCGTAATAAGTTTAATTGCTACACTCATCATGTATAAGCAACTAAAGACTGAAGGAAAGAAATTTGATGCATCTAATTATGTTAAATCAACAAACTTTAATTTGTTTAGACAGGGCGATATATTCTTATATCGAAATGTAAATCGTCGTAGACGTCCACGTATAGAGAAAAATAACAATCATTTCCATGGTGGAGGTTCATTCACAAGTGGTCATAGTTCATCAGGGCATAGCTTCTCTGGTGGCGGTGGACGTAAATTTTAAACGTAAATTATAAATAATTAAGCAATGTCACATTCATATATCATATGTTATAATATGAGTGAAAATTTTATTCATTTTATAGAAAAAGCACTCTTACCGGGAGTGCTTTTTCTCTTGTGCGTCTAGCTTGAACTTACGCTACATCAACAAATTCATGATTAACTTAATAATTGAAAATAGAATTTCAAGAATAAATATCATGAAAATCTTATTCATTGAATAATAGGCCTTTCTTAAGCTAGCCGCACATAAGAAGAAATTAGTCATGTCTAATTCCTCCTGTTATATGTATTCAAGAAAAATATTAAAAGTCTTATTTTTTTATTGATTTATTATGAATTTGTTAAAAAATTAGCTAAAAACACACAAAAAAAGACGATATTTATTGAATAAGAATAGCCTTTTACGATACAATTATTAAGCATCGATATACCATAGACAGTAACGGCTATATGCTTAATAATGTTACCGAGGTTAATCAATTATGATTTTTACCTGCGTCTATGGGCGCAGGTTTTCTATTTTTATGAGTATATTGGGTGTTAGAAAGAGGTAATATGAATCAAGCTGTATTAAGTAGTAAGCAAGCTGTAGTTAACGAAATCGTTGACAAGATGAAAAAGTCAGATTCAACTGTAGTTTGCGAGTATCGTGGACTTACTGTAGCTGAAGTTACTGAACTAAGACGTAACTTAAAAGCTGAAAACGTAGAATTAAAAATCTACAAGAACACAATGGTTGAAAGAGCTAGTGAAGAATTAGGATTTGAAGATCTTAAAGCTGCATTAACAGGCCCTAACGCTCTTGCATTCTCTGAAGATGCAACAGCACCAGCTAGAGTTCTTGCTAAGTTTGCGAAGAAACACAAGGCACTAGTACTTAAGAGTGGCATCGTTGAAGGCAAAGTTGTTGATGAAAAAACAATTAAAGAATTATCATTACTTCCTAACCGTGACGGTATGCTATCAATGTTACTAAGCTGTCTACAATCACCAGTATCTAGTTTCGCTAGAGTCGTAAAGGCTGTTGCTGAAGCTAAGGAAGCTGGACAACCTGCTGCTGAAGCACCAGTTGCTGAAGCTGCCCCTGCAGAAGAAGCTGCAGCATAATTAAAAACAATTAAAAATTAGAAAAAGGAGAAAAAAACAATTATGGCAAAATTATCACATGATGATATCTTAGCTTACTTAGAAGAAGCAAGCATTCTTGAATTAAACGATTTAGTAAAGGCTATCGAAGAAAAATTCGGTGTAACTGCTGCTGCACCTGTAGCTGTAGCTGCTGCTCCAGCTGAAGAAGCTCCTCAAGGCCCAACTTCTGTATCTGTAATTTTAACAAGCTTTGGTGAAGCAAAGACTGCTGTTATTAAGGCTGTTAAGGAAATCACTGGCTTAGGTCTAGTTGAATCTAAAGGCTTAGTAGATAAATGTCCATCTCCAATCAAGGAAAACATCCCTACTGAAGAAGCAGAAACAATCAAGAAGAAATTAATGGATGCTGGAGCTACAGTCGAAATCAAATAATTAAATGAGCCATTATTATACAGATAATAAAGACTTACCTTCTAATAGGAGGGAATTCGAATATTATTTTGATGATGTGGTTTTCCGTTTCACTACTGATAATGGCGTCTTTTCGAAAGGAAAGATAGATTACGGTAGTTATCTACTAATAGAAAGTGTCTATAAATTAAATTTAGGAAAGCAAGTTCTAGACTTGGGATGTGGGTATGGCCCGGTCGGTATCATTATCAAACACTTTAATAGTGAAATTGAGGTGGATGCTGTCGACGTAAATTCTCGTGCCTTAGAATTAACTAAACTAAATTCTGACATTAATAAAGTTGATATAAAAACTTATTTGTGTGAAGACATCTTAACTCTAAATCATAAATATGATTCTATCATTCTAAATCCGCCTATTAGGACGGGTAAGAAGGTTATCTATGACCTTTATGAAAGGTCTAGATTAATGCTTAATGATGGTGGACATTTCTATATTGTGATTCAGAAAAAACAAGGTGCTAATTCCTCAATAAGCAAATTAGAAACATTGTTTAACAAGGTTGAGGTCATCAATAAAGATGGCGGCTATCTGGTAATAGATAGTTATAACTGAGTTAGATTTAATTATTTGAAAGGACGGCGTGGCAAATGAAAGAAAAACAAACTTATAAAGTTGTTGAATTGGGTAAGCACTCTACTCGCCGTGACTATTCTAAGGTTAGTGGTTCATTAGAGCTACCAAATTTAGTAGAAGTTCAAACTGATTCATTTAAGTGGTTCACTACTAAAGGAATTAAAGAAGTATTTGATGATATTTATCCAATCCAAAATTACAGCGGAAATATTCGCTTGAAATTAATCGACTATGAATTTGGTGAGCCAAAATATAGCGTAGCCGAAAGTAAATATCGTGAAATCAATTACTGCGCTCCTTTAAAAGCAAACATGGAGTTGCAAGTAATAGATGAAGAAACTGGTGAAGTCATCACAAGAAGAGAAGAAGTATTCTTAGGTGATTTCCCTATGATGACTCCTACAGGAACATTTGTAATCAATGGTGCTGAAAGAGTTATCGTTTCTCAAATTGTCAGATCACCAGGTGCTTACTTTGATGTAACAAATGATGATAAAACTGGCAGAGAAATGTACGATGGAGAATTAATTCCATCTCGTGGTACATGGCTAGAATTCTTAACTGATGATAAGAAGAATGCTTTAGGCAGATTAATGAATATGTCTGTTGATAGAAAGCGTAAAATCTTATCTACCATCTTATTCAAATGTATCGGTTTCTCATTGAACCTTGAAAAGGGTGAAGATGGTTTCGATCTTGATGGCGTTAAGAAATTTATTAAAGCTATGGGCTTAGATGTTTATGAAGATCTTATCAATCAAAACGATGATAGAGAATTCTTAAATATCTATGAAGCAATTTATACATCTTTCTTAGGAGCTTACGAAGAAGTTACTAATACTTTACAAGCTGATAAGACTAAGACTACTGATGCAGCATTACTAGAAATGCATAAGAACCAAAAACAAGATGAAGTTCCAACTGTTGAAGGTGCTGCTACATTAATGAATGCTAAGTTCTTCGATCAAAAGAAGTATGACTTAACATCTGCTGGTAGATACAAACTAAGAAAGAAATTAAACGTTATTGATCGTATTGAACATCATGTTCTAGCTCAAGATATCTTGAAAGCTGATGGTACTGTTCTATATAAGAAGGGTACTTTAATTGGTAAAGCAGAACGTAACGTTTTAAAACAAGAATTAGTAAAGGGAAGCCATATGATGGCATTCCCATTCAAGCACGCATTCTCTCATCCAACAATTGTGGAAGTTGAAACTAAAGATAAACTTGCGCTTGTTGGTAGAGTACTTGCGAACGATATTGATCTAAAAGATAAGACTTATTTCTTAGGTACTGTTTTAAATGAAAATGATATTAAAGCAATCGCTAAAGAAATTAGTACAGTAAGAATCTATAGTGGCATTATTGCAAAAGAAGTTGCTTTAACTGAAGATAACTTCAACGCTGTAATGAACTATGGTCAAAGATTCTTCGTTTTAGGTAGATTGACAGATAAGAATGGTAAGGATATTGAAGTGGATGGCGAACAAGCTATGCCACATTATATTCCTGATCATGATTCTTATATGTTGATGTCAGATAAAGAAGAAGCAATTAAACAAAGAGTTATCAACAAAGAAGCTATCAGTGCTTGGTTAGTTGGTAGTGCTTGTCAAGTTGTCTATATCGAAAACGCTAATGACAACAGTCAAGTTGTTAAGCTAATTGGTATTGACCCATTAAATGATAAGAAGTGTATCACTATGCCTGATATGATCGCATTCTATAATTACACTCTTACATTATTAGATGGTGTTGGTTCTTCTGATGATATCGATATGCTTGGTAATAGAAGAATTAGAACTGTTGGTGAATTGATTCAAAATCAATTCAGAATTGGTTTATCAAGAATGGAAAAGGCAGTTAAAGAAAAGATGTCTATCACTGAAGTTGATATGGCAACTCCAAAGACTTTAACTAATAACCGTCCATTATCTGGTGCAATTAAAGAGTTCTTCTCTTCTTCACAATTATCACAATTTATGGACCAACAAAATCCACTTGCAGAACTTACAAATAAACGTCGTATTTCTGCATTAGGACCTGGTGGTTTAACTAGAGAAAGAGCTGGTTTCGAAGTTCGTGACGTTCACAACTCTCACTATGGCAGAATCTGTCCAATTGAGACTCCTGAAGGTCAAAACATCGGTCTAATCTCTTATCTAACAACTTACGCTAAGATTAATGAATATGGTTTCATTCAAACTCCTTATCGTAAAGTTGATAAAAAGGGCAATGTTTCAGATGAATACATTTATCTAAGCGCAGATGATGAAAACGACTATATCATTGCTCAAGCAAACGAAGTTATTGATGGTAAATTAGTAAATCAACAAGTAGTTGCTAGAAAAGCTGGTGAAACTATCCTAGCTGATAGAAACGAAGTTGAATTAGCCGACGTATCACCAAAACAAATCGTTTCAGTTGCTGCTGCATGTATTCCATTCTTAGAGAACGATGATGCTTCACGTGCTTTGATGGGTGCAAACATGCAAAGACAAGCAGTACCTCTATTAAGACCTCATGCTCCATATGTAGGCACTGGTATTGAAGCTAAGATTGCTAAAGACTCAGGTGCAGGTATCATTGCTGAAGAAGATGGTACAGTTACATATGCTGATGCAACTAAAGTCATTATTGCTGGTACTGATGGCAAAGAACATACTTATGATTTAGAGAAATTCAATAGATCTAATGCTGGTACATGCATTAATCATCGTCCTATCGTAACTGATGGCGAATTAGTTAAGAAGGGTGATGTTATTGCTGATGGTCCATCTATGGATGATGGCGAATTAGCTCTAGGTCAAAACGTTACTATCGCTTTCATGACATGGCATGGTTACAACTATGAGGATGCCATCATCATGTCAGAGAGAATGGTAAAAGATGATGTCTATACTTCAATTCATATTGATGAATACTCAATTGAAAAGAGAAAGACAAAACTTGGTGATGAAGAAATCACTCGTGATATCCCTAATGTTCAAGAAGGCGCATGTCGTAATCTAGACTCTAGAGGTATCGTTATGGTTGGTGCTGAAGTTAAGGAAGGCGATATCCTTGTTGGTAAAGTTACTCCTAAAGGTCAATCTGATGCATCACCAGAAGAAAAATTATTACTTGCTATCTTCGGTGAAAAATCACACGAAGTTAGAGATAATTCATTAAGAGTTCCACATGGTGGCGCTGGTATTGTTCAATCAATCAGAGTCTTCAAGAGAGAAGATGGATATGAATTAGGCCCAGGCGTTTCTGAAGTAATTAAAGTATATGTTGTTCAAAAACGTAAGATTTCTGAAGGCGATAAGATGGCCGGAAGACATGGTAATAAGGGTGTTATTTCTAAGATCCTTCCAGTTGAAGATATGCCATTCATGGAAGATGGTACTCCAGTAGATATTATGCTTAACCCATTTGGTGTTCCTTCTCGTATGAACATCGGACAAGTACTAGAGATTCACTTAGGTATGGCTGCAAAGACATTAAGTGAAAAACTAGGCAAACCAGTTAAGTTCGCAACTCCAGTATTCGATGGAATCACTAATGAAGAATTGATGAGCATCATGAATGAAGCCCAAACTAGTCAAGATGGTAAGATCGTTTTACGTGATGGTAAAACTGGTGAACCATATGATGAAAGAATCTCTGTAGGTGTCATGTATATGATTAAGTTAGCCCACATGGTTGATGATAAGTTACATGCTCGTGCTACTGGTCCTTATTCATTAGTTACACAACAACCTCTTGGTGGTAAGGCTCAAAATGGTGGTCAAAGATTTGGTGAAATGGAAGTTTGGGCTTTGGAAGCATACGGTGCTGCTCATACTCTAGAAGAAATTCTTACTGTTAAATCAGATGATATCAACGGTCGTACTAAGACTTATGATGCAATCATCAAGGGCAAACAAATTCCAGAACCAGGCATTCCAGAATCATTCAACGTCTTAAAGAATGAACTTCAAGCTTTAGCAGTCGACATTAGAATGTTAGATGCTGATGGTAATGAAGTATCAGTTTCTAGAGAAGATGAAGATGATAAGGAAACAGAAGTTGCAGCAGATGCTAAAGCTGTAGAAGATACAGAAGGTTTATCTGTTGTTGATAGTTTAGATGAAAACGAAGAAGCTCCAAGTGCAGTTATGGGCTTAGATGATGAGGAGGAATAAAGTATGGCAAAAAATAAATTTGAAGCTATTAAAGTCGCTTTAGCCTCTCCAGATCGTATTCTTGAATGGTCTCATGGTGAAGTTACAAAGCCAGAAACTATAAACTATCGTAGTCAAAAACCAGAACGTGACGGTCTATTCTGCGAAAGAATATTCGGCCCTACTAAAGACTGGGAATGTTACTGTGGCAAATATAAGAAGGTACGTTACAAAGGCGTTATCTGTGATAGATGTGGTGTTGAAATTACTAAAGCATCTGTTAGAAGAGAACGTATGGGACATATCGCTCTAGCTGCTCCAGTTGCTCATATTTGGTACTTAAAGGGTATTCCTTCAAGAATGGGATTAGTATTAAACGTTCCACCAAAAACATTAGAGGAAGTAGTTTACTTCGTAACTTGGATTGTTACTGATCCAGGAAATACTCCTCTAGAATATAAACAACCATTATCAGAACTTGATGTAAGAAATTACGAAGCTCTATATGGTAAAGATGCTTTCAAAGCCCAAACAGGTGCAGAAGCAGTTAAGACTCTACTTGAACAAGTTGATGTTAATAAAGAAAAACAAGCAATTGTTAAGGAACTAGAAAAAGCTCAAGGTGATAAGAGAAAGAAACTTATCAAGAGACTAGAAACTATTAATGCGTTTGTTGAATCTGATAATAAACCTGAGTGGATGGTACTAACAATGTTACCAGTTATCCCACCAGATTTAAGACCTATGCTTCAACTTGATGGTGGTAGATTCGCAACATCAGATTTAAATGATTTATATAGAAGAGTTATCACTCGTAATAATCGTTTAAAGAAATTATTAGAAATTGGTACACCTTCAATCATCGTACAGAACGAAAAACGTATGTTACAAGAAGCTGTCGATGCTTTGATTGATAATGGACGTAGAGGTAATCCAGTTAAGGGTTCAGGTAATAGACCTCTTAAATCTTTATCTCATTCATTAAAAGGTAAACAAGGTAGATTCAGACAAAACTTACTAGGTAAGCGTGTTGACTTCTCTGGTAGATCTGTTATCGCTGTTGGACCAGATCTAAAGATGTATCAATGTGGTATCCCAAGAGAAATGGCTATTCAACTTTACAAACCATTTGTAATCAATGAATTAGTTAACGAAAAGATTGCTCAATCACCAAAGATTGCTGAAAAGATGATTGAAAAATTAGATGCTCAAATTTGGGATATTCTAGAAGAAATAATGGATAATCATCCAGTATTCTTAAACAGAGCACCTACTTTACATAGATTAGGTATTCAAGCATTCAAACCTAAACTAGTAGAAGGTAGAGCAATAAGACTTCATCCATTAGTATGTACAGCATTCAATGCCGACTTCGATGGTGACCAAATGGCTGTCCATTTACCATTATCTGAAGAAGCTAGAGCTGAAGCAGAAATATTGATGATGGCTTCTAACAACATCCTTGGTCCTAAGGATGGTAAACCAATCGTTACTCCATCTCAAGATATGGTTCTTGGTAATTTCTATCTAAATATGGAAGAAACTGCTGAAGAATTCTATGAGAAGGCTGATGCTATTGACGCACTAGGCGACAAAGAAACAGCTGATATGTGGAGAAGATTCGGTGATAATGAAGGTCACGTTTATAAAGACTTCAACGAAGCATTAATGGCTTATGAAAATAAACAAGTGCATCTACATACACGTGTTGCTATTATCGCAAGTTCATTAAATAAATCATGCTTCAGCGAAGAGCAAAATAGTAAGTACTTAATTACTACTATTGGTAAACTAATCTTCAATGATCGTTTCCCAAGTGATTTCCCTTATATCAACACTGTTGAAGGTGAAGCACTAAAGAGAACTCCTGATTCTGATTTTGTGGAAATTGGTACAGATATCAAGAAATATATCAAGAACCAAAAGATCGCTCCAGAATTCTCTAAGAAATGTCTATCTAAAGTAATTGCTGAAGTATTCGCAAGATATAAGACTGAAGGTTCTAGTGAAATACTAGATGCTATCAAGGACTTAGGTTTCGAATATTCAACAGTTGCAGGTATGACTATATCTCTAGCAGATATCAACGTTGCTCCAAACAAGCAAAAATTCGTTGATGAAGCTAAGGCTAAAGCTGATGTATTACAAACATTATTGAAGAGAGGTCAATTGACTCTTCCTGAATGGGAAAAGCACTTCTCTAAATTATGGGCTGATGCTACTAACGCAATCGGTGATGATGTTATGAACAACTTACCTCGTAAGTCTCCAATCAACATGTCATCAGTATCAGGTGCCCGTGGTAATAAATCTAACTTTACACAATTGGCTGGTATGCGTGGTCTAATGGGAAGACCAACTCAGTCTAAATCAAAGAAAGAATATCAACCTTCAATTATCGAGGTTCCTATTTATTCATCATTCCGTGAAGGATTAAATGTATCAGAATTCTTCATTTCTACTCACGGTGTTAGAAAAGGTTTAACAGATACAGCCTTAAAGACTGCTGAATCTGGTTACTTAACTAGACGTCTAGTCGATGTAGCTCAAGATGTAATGATCATGGAAGATGATTGTCACACTGATAGAGGCTACTACGTTGAAGATGTTATTGATCAAAAAGATAATTCAACTATTGAAAAATTCTATGATCGTATCGTTGGTAGATTCTCTAAAGACAATTTAGCTGATCCAGAAACTGGTGAAGTTATTGTTGAAGAAGATCAATATATTGATGAAGCAGTTGCTGACAGGATTCTTGCTGCAGGTTACAAAGGCATGCACATCAGAAACTCATTTACATGTAAGTGTAAAGATGGTATCTGTCGTAAATGTTATGGACGTAACATGGCAACAGGTAAACTTGCTGAATCAGGCGAGGCTGTCGGTATCATGGCTGCTCAATCAATCGGTGAACCAGGTACTCAGTTAACAATGCGTACATTCCACTCTGGTGGTGTCGCAAATGCTAACGATGATATCACTCAAGGTTTACCACGTGTTGAAGAATTATTTGAAGCACGTTGTCCAAAACACCCTGCAATCTTAGCTAAGATTGATGGTGAAATCACAAGAATTGAAGAATTAGAAGATCATACTTACGTTGTAGATATTGCTAACGAAAAGGAAACAATTACTCATAAGTGTGGTTTATCACAAACAGTTAGAGCTTGGTTATCAGTTGGATCAAAAGTTAAAGCTGGTGACAAGTTAACTGAAGGTAACGTTGATCCAAAAGAATTACTTGAAATCGCTGGTGTACAAGCTGTACAAAATTACATTCTAAAAGAAGTTAAGAAAGTATATGCTGTAACAGGTATCGATATTTCTGATAAACACGTTGAAGTTATTATCAAACAGATGTTAAAGAAAGTTATCGTTATTGAACCAGGTGATTCTGAACTATGTGCAGGTCAAACTATTTCTACAAAGAAGATTATTGAATTAAATAACTCTCTATTGATGGAAGGCAAAGTTCCTGCTAAGTTTGGACCATTATTACTAGGTATTTCTAAGTCTTCTGTTGAAACAGATTCATTCTTATCAGCTGCATCATTCCAAGAGACAACTAAAGTCTTAACAGATGCTGCAGTTAACGCAAAAGTTGATACATTATTCGGTATCAAAGAGAACGTTATTATCGGTAAGTTGATTCCAGCTGGAACTGGTTCTAAGTTCGCAAGAGAATCTACAGAACTAATTAAAGCTAGAGCAGAAGAATTAAAAGAGATAAGAGATGAAAAATATCGCTTATGTCTTGAAGAGCAACAACAACAACTTCCAAGTGAAGTAACTGGCATCGATGACGATGACGTTGACTTCGACGAAGAAGAAAAAGCTGCTGAATAATTAACTACAAGGGCTGTTATCAAAAGATAGCAGCCCTTTGACTTAATCTGATTATTAAGGAGTGCACAAATGAAAATAGGTGTATTAGGAACAGGTTCAATAGCTTCAACATTATCAAATACTTTTAATAGAATGGCTGAAGCAGAATGTTATGCTGTAGCATCAAGAAATATTGTTAAAGCAAATGAGTTCAAAGAAAAATATAATTATGAAAAAGCATATGGATCTTATGTTGAATTAGTTAAAGATCCTAATGTGGAATTAGTCTATGTGGCAACACCACATAGTACACATTTTGACTGCATGAAATTATGCATCGAAAACCGTAAACCAGTACTATGCGAAAAAGCATTCTGCGTAAATGCTAAACAAGCAAAAGAAATATATGAACTTTCAAAAAAGAATAATGTCTTTGTATCTGAGGCATTATGGCCTAGATATATGCCATCTAGAAAACTAATTGACGATGTTATCAGTAGCAGCATTATTGGTAAACCTAATATCTTAACTGGTAATTTATCATATGTTATATATCAGATAGATCGTCTTATTAATCCTAATCTTGCCGGAGGTGCCTTATTAGATGTTGGTGTCTATGGCTTAAATTTTGCTTTGATGCATTTTGGTGATGACATCGAAAGAATTGAAACATCAGTAAAAATGACTGATACAAATGTCGATGGAATGGAGACTATCACTCTATTCTATAAAGATGGACGTATGGCTAGTTTGACTCATGGCCTATATTCAAGAAGTGATCGTAAAGGAATAATATATGGAGATAAAGGTTATATCGTCATAGAAAATATCAATAATCCTAATTCAATAAAGGTATTCAATTGTGAGGATAAATTAGTTAAAGAAGTTATAATTCCAGAACAGATAAGTGGCTATGAATATGAATTCTTAGAATGTAAAAAATGTCTAGAAGAAGGAAGAATAGAATCAATTTCTATGCCTTTAAATGAGTCAATTAAACTTCTAGAAATCGCTGATAATATTAGAAATATTTGGGGATTAAAATATCCTTTTGAATAACGAAAATGATTAATCATATTTTTTGGCAAATGCCCTAGAAAAAGTTTGCTAAAAAATTGCTAAAAAAATATTGTATTTTAAAATAAATTATAGAATAATTAATTCAGTACTATGTACAGAATGACCGCCAATCTTGGCTAAGGCTACACGGACGGCCGGGTCAAATGCCGAAAACCAGGCGAAGAGACTGGAACCGTATTTGGGGAATACGGAAGGTAATTTGATTACCTTATTGATTGAGTTAAAAGCTCAGTTTTGTAAAGTGTTTATGATGCCTTATAAAATGGTCAATAAGTAGCGTTCTGTTAAGGGTGCTCGAGTAATTTTAGACAGGCAGAATAAATGCCTGTCTTTTTGTTTAGAAAGGGGAAAAACATGAAGAAGTTAATTGAATTTCGTAACATCGTAAAGAAGTTCGGTGGACAAGTAGTATTGAAAGGTATCAATCTTGATATCTATGAAAATGAATTCGTAACATTACTAGGCCCATCAGGTTGTGGTAAAACAACTTTATTAAGAATCTTAGGAGGTTTCTTGGAACAAGATGAAGGATCTGTCGTCTTTAATGGCGAAGAGATTTCTGATGTCCCTGCATATAAACGACCAATTAACACAGTCTTCCAGAAATATGCTTTATTTCCTCATTTAAATGTTTATGAAAATATTGCTTTTGGTTTAAAGATTAAAAAGATGGATAAAGAACTAATTGAACCAAAAGTAACAAGAATGTTAGAACTTGTTGGTCTAGCTGGTTTTGAAGATCGTGATGTAACTCTATTATCTGGTGGTCAACAACAACGTGTTGCCATAGCTAGAGCATTAGTTAATGAACCAGATGTATTGTTGCTAGACGAACCATTATCTGCCTTAGATGCAAAACTAAGAAAAGAGATGCAACAAGAATTAAAACGTATCCAACAAGAAGTTGGTATCACTTTCATTTTTGTAACTCATGATCAAGAAGAAGCTTTGACAATGTCAGACAAGATTGTAGTTATGAAAGAAGGCAATATCGAACAAATCGGTACACCAACAGAAATATATAATGAACCAGTAAATAAATATGTCGCAACATTCGTTGGCCAATCAAATATTATTGATGGCACAATGGTCGAAGATTACAAAGTAAACTTTGATGGCAAAGACTTTGAATGCGTTGATTATGATTTTAAAAAGAATCAACCAGTTGATATAATCATCAGACCTGAAGATATTGAAATCAAAAAGAAATCTAAAGGAAAGATGAATGGTCAAATCATGTCTTGTCTATTCAAGGGTGTTCACTACGAAGTAATTGTTGAGACTAAACGTGGTGCGGCAAAAAGTATTAAATTACACGTCTTAGGAGACCAAGACGTATTCAATAAAGAAGCAAATGAAAAGATGTCTGCATCTGATTTCAAGATGGATATCGAAGACGTTGAATCAATCAGCGATCAAGATTTAATCTTACGTTCAAATGCGCAAGCTTGGGATGCTGATAGTGAAGAAGAAATTGCGATTAACGAAGTTGAACACAACATCGTTGATAAAGCAGGCAACTATCAAATTACTTTTAAAACCGCAAAAGGAACATGCATCAAAATAAACGTTGAAGTTGTTCAACCAAAAGTAAATGAAGATAGTGAAGAAAAGATTGGTATTCAAGCATTTGATGTATATAAGAGTATCGATGAAATCAAAGAGTCAATGGCTATTTCTGTCGACCTAAGAAACTGGGCTGATGCTTATGCTTGGGATTTGGAAACAGAAAACGAAGTTAAGATTGATGACGTTAGATTTGATTTCGATCCAATGGAAATAAAAGAAGGCATCTACGATGTAACATTCGTTACAGAAGGTAGAACATATAAGATTCATACTACGGAAAAACAAAATGAGGGTGATATTGTTTCAATCGATTTTGATCCTGATGATATTCATGTAATGGAGAAAATGATAGCGTGAAAGGCTTTAGACGATTAATATACCCATACATGATATGGGCTTTAATGTTGATTGTTATCCCAATGTTGATAATGATTTTTTATGCATTCACAACAGAGGGCAATGACCTAATTCAAGTTAAAGTTTCTTTAAATAATTTCATCAGGTTTTTCCAAGACCCTATTTTCCTAAACGTTTTATTAAGAAGTGTTATTTTAGCTTTAGTTACAACAGTTATTTGTATCTTGATTGGTTATCCTGCTGCTTATTTTATTGCCCAAGCAGATTTCAACAAACAAGCTGTATTAGTTTTATTGATGACAGCTCCACAATTCATAAATATGTTGGTTAGAACATATGCATGGAGAGGTATCTTGTTGAATACTGACTTCTCCGCAGAATTAAAAGTATATATCGGTATGGTATATAATTTCTTACCATTTATGATTTTACAAATCTATACTTCTTTATCTAAGTTAGATACTTCATTAATTAATGCCGCATATGATTTAGGTTGTGATAAGAAAACTGCTTTCTTAAAGGTTACACTTCCTTTATCTGTTCCTGGTATTATTTCGGGTATCACTTTAGTTTTCTTACCTGCCGTAAGTAGTTTCTTTATTCCTAAATTATTAGGTGGAGGATCTTTCGTTTTAGTTGGTAACTTAATCGAAAATTATTTTGTCACAACTGGTGACTGGAACTTTGGTGCAGCTGTAAGTTTGGTGATGACAATCGTTATTTTGATCAGCATGTACTTTACAAGAAAGTTCGATTATGACAAGGAGGCTAGATAATGAAAAAGAAATTTAATTTCAAAAAGCTTTATTTAGCTTTAATCATCTTGTTCTTCTATTTGCCAATTATTTATGTTGTATTTTTCTCATTCAATGAATCTCGTTCGCTTACAAGCTTTACCGGTTTTTCTTTGAGATGGTATGAGAAGATGTTTAAATCTAGATCAATGATGGAATCAGTTTATTATTCATTATTGATAGCTATTCTTGCGACAGTTATTTCAACTATTGTTGGCACGATTGCTTCAATTGGTTTAAGCAAATCTAATCGTGTTATCAAAGAGATTGTTACACAAGTAAATAATTTAC
Source organism: Candidatus Colivicinus equi (assembly GCA_018064825.1). Lineage (GTDB taxonomy): Bacteria > Bacillota_I > Bacilli_A > Erysipelotrichales > Erysipelotrichaceae > Colivicinus > Colivicinus equi. The sequence goes on along the minus strand of JAGHUL010000069.1, from coordinate 20,943 downwards.
CAATGTTGAATCCTGATATCGTTACAGCAATTGGTTTAATGTTATTCTTTACGACCTTACAGATTCCTACAGGCTTTGGAACATTGCTAGTAGCTCATATTGTTTTCTGTATCCCTTATGTTATGCTTTCAATCAATCCAAAACTTAGACAGCTTGATGATAATATCGCAGAAGCCGCTCTAGATTTAGGTTGTACGCCATTTCAAGCTTTGACGAAAGTTATTATTCCACAAATCAAGGAAGGTATTATATCTGGTGCTTTAGTAGCTTTTACAATGTCATTTGATGACTTCGTAATTTCTTATTTTACAACCGGACCTGGAATCAATAATATTTCTACTTATGTTTATTCGACAAGTAAACGTATCAATCCTAGTATTAACTCATTAAGTACACTTATTGTTTTAGCAGTTACACTAGTTTTGATTATCGTAAATTTTGCACCAATGTTAAAACAAAGAAAGGAGAGACATCACCATCATGAACAAGTTTTTTAATATATTAATTTCTTTGTGTATCTGTTTTTCTTTAACTGGTTGTTTTAACAATAATTTTGAAAATGGCGAACTTAACATTTTTATTCCAGGCGAATATATTAGTGAAGAAGTTGTTGAACAGTTTGAATATGAAACTGGTATCAAAGTTAATCTAACTGTTTTTGAATCAAATGAATCAATGTATACCAAATTATTAAGTGGCACAAAATTTGATATCGTTATTCCTAGTGACTATATGATAGAAAGACTTATTGATGAGAAAATTATTCAAAAGTTAGATAAGTCAAAATTAACATGTCTAGATTATTTATATGATGGCGTTAGAAATATGGACTATGATCCAAACAATGATTACTCTGTTCCTTACTTTTGGGGCAATGTTGGTATTGTATATGATTCAACATTAGTCGATGAAAATGATGTTGAGTCTCAAGGTTGGAACGTCTTAGCTAATCCTAAATATAAAGGCATGATTTACATGTATGATTCAATCAGAGATATATTCATGATTGGTGAAAAACAATTAGGCTATTCAATGAATGCTGAATCTGAAGAAGAATTATATGATGTCTTTGATTGGTTATGCAATATTGCCGATACTATGAAACCTGCATACGCTGCAGATGAATGCATTGATGGTTTGGCGTATGGTGAAAAAGCTATGGGCATTATGTATTCTGGTGATGCCGCATACATCTTAAGTGAAAATGAAGATATGCGTTATTTTGCACCTGAATCAGGCACAAACTATTGGGTTGATGCAATGTGCCTACAAGTTGGTGCTAAGAATGTAGATAACGCTTATACTTTCATGAATTATATTACTGATTATGATGCCGCATATGATAACAGTTCATATGTTGGTTATGCTTCAGTAAATGCTGAAGTGTTACGTGACATTGTTTTGCCTGATTGTGATTTCGATGGAAATGAAGCTTATATTCCTAGAGAGAAAAACGCAAATGATGAGTCATTCCATAATAACGAAGAAACTCTAAGAATAATGTCAGAACTTTGGGTAAAAGTTAAGAATAAATAATTAAAATTAATTATTAGACGTTAATTACATATATAAACATTTTCTTATTTAAAACTATTTTTGCTTATGACAAATACATATGATATCATATGTATATGAAAAACAAAAAATTTGATCAAAAAGAATATGTCGCAGAATACAACAAGAACAATTACAAGATGTATCAATTTAGAGTTAAAAAAGATAGCCCAATAGTTGATATACTAGATAATAAATCTAATAAGAACAAATATATCGTTTCTTTAATCGAAAATAGAGAAAAGATAAATGTATTATCATTAAAACAAATAAAAAGCGTAATTAAACCAATTCTACATAAATACGGAATAAAAGACATCAATCTGTTTGGTTCTTATGCAAGGGGTGAAGCAAGCGCTGATAGCGATATTGATATTTATTGTGACAAAGGAAAAATAAAGGATTTAATTGAACAAGGTCAGTTAATTGATGAATTAGAAGGCGCATTAAATAAAAAAGTTGATTTGGTATTAAGCTCATCCGAAATGAACGATTTTTTCAAGGAGCAGATTATGGAGGATATGATTAACTTATGTTAGAAGTGAAAGATAAAGGTAGAGTTTTACAGATTATATCTCATTGTACGAGAATAGAAGATATTGTCAGTAATATTTCAAAAGAAGAATTTGATAATGACTTAGGTATAAGAGAAATGGTGTGTTTCAACATATTTCAAATAGGTGAACTTGCCAAAGGGTTGTCAGATGATTTTATTATGGAAAATAATAAACAGCCGTGGAAACAGATTAAAGGAATGCGAGATATCGGCTACGGAACCATTAATTTTGAAATTGTTTGGAATACAGCAAAGAATAGTGTCCAAGAATTAAGAAAGTATTTAGAAGTAATATTGAAAAACTAAAATAAAAATAGATAATTGTCACAAACATATATGCTCTTTTAAGGATAATCATTTTATAGTTTATTCTTATCGTAGTTGTACTATAATATTTTTATAATCTTTTTTATTAGGGGATTTATATGGGGAAACAGTTAGAGAAAAAATATGGACTTCCTACAGCCTTATCAATGGTTATGGGAATCGTCATTGGTTCAGGTATCTTTTTTAAAGCCGTAAAGGTACTTAGTTTGACAAATGGCAATATGGGACAATCTTTACTTATCATCGGTATTGTCGGAATGATTTGTATTGTTTGTTCAAATGTCTTTGCGCAAATGGGTAGACATTATTCTACATGTAATGGTTTAGTTGACTATGCCGAAGTTTCATGTGGTTCTAAATATGCCTATTTTGTAGGCTTCTTTACTTCAACAATATATAATCCAGTAATTGCTGCAACATTATCTTATATTGGTGCATCTTATTTCTGCATGATGCTTGGTATAGAAATGTATGGACAAGCTAATACTGGTATTTCTATTTTGTTCATGTTTGGTTTAATCGTCATGAATATGTTGGCCCCTAAACTTGCAGGTAAATTCCAAGTCGCAACGACGGTTGTTAAACTTACACCAATTATTTTAATGGGTGTTATTGGATGCATCGTCGGTTTAATCAATGGTAATGGTGTTGCCGTATTTGAAATGCCTTCTATAAAAGGCGCAACAGATAATGGATTACTAGCAGGTGTATGTGCATTTGCGTTTGCTTATGAAGGTTGGATTTCAGCTTCATCAATTAATCAAGAACTAAGAAATCCAAAAAGAGATCTTCCTTTAGCTTTAACTATTGGTGGAATTTTCTGTACTTTCATATATATGCTTTATGTTTATTCAATGAGTGCTACTTTATCTCCAGAAGAGATTATTGCGGCAGGTGATAGTCTTCCTAAGATTGCTTTCACAAATATTTTTGGCAATGTTGCAGGAAATCTTATTTTATCTATCATCGTTATTTCTTGTTTAGGCACAGCTAATGGCATGACGATGTCTACTATGAGAGGCTTCTATTCTTTGGCTATTAGAGGAAAGGGCATTAATCCTAGAGCTGTTGCGGATGTCGATGAAATTACAGGTATGCCATTAAAGTCTTGTATCATCGGTATAGGCATGATGGGCTTCTGGTTATTCCAAATTTCAACATTATTCTTCCAAGGCCCATTAGCTTTTAATGGCACACATAATCCTGAATGGTTATTCGCTTGGGAAGCTGATGAAATATGCATTATTACTTTGTATGCATTATATATTCCTATCTTTGTGCACATTATATTAAAAGAAAAGAGTTTCAATTTCTTGAATCGTTTTGTTCTTCCTATATTAGCTATTATTTCTTCACTATTTATGTGTTATTGTGCATACTACACTTATGGCTATCAAATTTTATACTACTTGGTATTCTTTATTGTGCTTCAAGCTTTTGGTATGTATTTCTACGAAGAGAAGAGAAAAGCTGTTTCTTTCTTATTTGATGTAAGTAAGAAATAATTTGCAATAGTTTATTTTTCTAAAATTTTTACAATATAGCCATCTTTTGTTTCAAAGTATCTTTCTTCATCTTTGGCAATAATACTGTCTTCACCATTTTCAAAAATACTCTTATCAAATTCTCTTGTGTTTTTTGTAAGATCATCCATATATTTTTTTGCATCTGCGAAAAAGAAAAATTCTTCATTAGATTCAATAACTTCATTTGTATCTAATTTTTTTGTTATTTTACTTACAATATATTTTTTCTTTGGTTTAGGTTCTTTAACATCTTCCATTGAAAATTCACTCAACATAAATTCGGGATCATATTCAGTTCCCCAAACTTTGCTTTCATCAGCTTGAATAAATGATTCTCCAACAAATTGACAAATAAGATCGATAATCTTAACAACATATTCATCATTAGTATCTAGAGCTAGCTTGTTTACAAAGTTATTAACTATCTCTATTGTTTCTAATGTTTCACTTCTTTCTAGATTTCCTAGATAATTATGGAAAGGATCACGCAGTTTAATTAATAATCCATCATTTTCGCCCCATAAAGCATGTTCTAATTCTTCATAAATGTCTTTGTATTCCATCATTTTGATTCCTTTCTTATTCTCATTAATATATTTCCCAATAAATTACTTTTAGTCTTGTTCTTGCATGCATCGCACATACATGCGCCCCACTTATTATCGTGATGTTTATTGCCTTCAATCAACAATGCATCACCAGTATCTAATAACTTTTCTTTAAGTTCAGGAACATTAAATTTGCACTTAAGTATTTGATACATTATTTCTTCAGATTCTTTATTCCATTTTACAACATCAAGATTCTTAATTGCTCTTCCTTTTCTTTTTGCTATTACAGGATTTTTTAATAAAGCAAATTCTTTTCTTTCTTCAACAGTTTTACACTTTTGTGCTTGAAAAGCAGTTTCGGCATTATGATATAAAATGCCATCATACTCAAAATCACATTGATAGAAATTAGATAAAAACCTATACTCTTCTTTAAAATTATTAATCTCATTCATATATTTACTATCTCCTATATTAGGAGATTAGACAAGAAGTCTAATCTCCTTCACAGTGAAGTTTTTATTTAAAACTTCTTTTCCTCCCACAAGTTTAGTTGCTTCAGGAAGAGAAATCAAATAGCGAACTGCCGTATCTTTCAAGATAGAAAGGTACAAGGCCTTTTCGCCATTCTTGTTTCTTCTAGAAACAACATAGCAAGTTGGATAAGCGTGTCTACTTAATTCTTGAATAACCTCATTTGAGATTCCTTTAAGAATATGAAGAGGCAACACTTCATCAAACTTTAATGAATAAAGTTTCTCATCAATGCGATCTAGTCTAGCTAGTTTTCTTAGAAGCGCATTTCTTCTTTTCTCATTTTCTGGATTTAAAGCATATCTTACTATGCTTTCTTCTCCAGTAAGAAGATTTACTTTTTTAATAATACTAAATGTTTTAATAGCCATATGGCTCCTTTCCTAGGCCACAAAAAAAGCCTAAATTTTTTTCACAAGATGCACTTATCCCGTGAATAATAATTTAAGCTTTCATCTAGTACTTTAAACACTTTATCAGTGCGCTAGTAAATAATAACAAATACGTTTTATAAATGCAACTATTACATGCAAGTTATTTTAAAACATTCTTATCAATCTTCTTTATATTCTTATAAGTGGTAAAAGCAAGTAAGAAATAACTTGATTATTATTTATATATAAAGTAAAATTATATTCGCAAAAGGTAAAGATATGAAAATTTTGTTATTAATTATTGCAGTACTACTTATATTAATTTCCTTACTACAAGGTGGTAAGTCTGATGGTCTAGCTGCTTTTACAGGTTCTGGTGATCTTGGATTATTCCAAAACGTAAAAGAGAGAGGTCCTGAAAAGGTTATCTCAATTGCAACTATGGCATTAGGCATTCTACTATTTGTGGTTGTAATTATTATTAGAATTACTGAGTAAGGAGTTAACAAACTCCTTTTATTTTTTATGAACAAAGATATTGCGGTAAATAGAAGGGCTTATCACGATTACTTAATCGAAGACAAATATGAAGCTGGTATTGCTTTGGTTGGTACAGAGATAAAGTCATTAAGAATGGGTAAATGTTCACTTAAGGAGGCTTATGTGTCTTTTGTGCGTGGCGAAGCAATATTAAAAGAAATGAATATTTCGCAATATGAATATGGTTCATACAATAATCACGAAGAGAAAAGGGAAAGAAAATTACTATTACATAAAAGCGAAATTAGAAAGTTAGCTAATAAATGTAAGCTTCAAGGTTATACTGTAATTCCGTTAAAGCTATATTTTGTCTCTGGCAAGGTCAAAGTAGAGATAGCTTTAGCCAAAGGAAAGAGCTTATATGATAAGCGTGAGGCTTCAAAAAAGAACACAATTGATAAAATGATCAAACAAGCTATGAAATATTAGCTTGTTTTTAATAACCTGGGAAATAATATGATGGTTTTTCGGTAATTTTTAGGCTTTTTAGAGCTGATCTATCTATATTTTTTAATAAAATACGGCACACCGAAAGTAGTTGAACAACACAATGTTAAAAAACTTAATAAAATAAGGACTTTTTATGTATTTTGTATTGAAAAACTTTGGTAAAAACGATATAATTTTTTAGCATTCGCGTGGATATGGGAGATTGCTGGCACACTGAAACCTGTGTAATAGTGTGATAACCAGGGAACTCACATGGAGCGATTACCCTAGAAGGGTTAATGGAATATAGGAGGAAAATTCTATGGCAAAGAACAACGTAAGAATTAAATTAAAAGCTTACGAACACAGATCATTAGATGTAGCTACTGAGAAAATCGTTAAAGCTGCTGAAGATGGTGGTGTTAAGAAGGTCGTTGGACCTATCCCTCTACCTACAGAAAAGCAGGTAGTAACAGTATTAAGAGCTGTACATAAGTACAAAGATTCTCGTGAACAGTTCGAAATTAGAACGCATAAGCGTTTAATCGAAATCATTGGGCCAAGCACTAAGACTATTGATGCCCTTAGCCGTTTAGAGCTACCTAGTGGTGTAGATATTGAAATCAAATTATAAAGAAAGGACACATCATGAAAGGAATACTTGGAAGAAAACTTGGTATGACTCAAGTCTTCACTGAAGAAGGTAACCTAGTTCCTGTAACTGTTATTGAATGTACTCCAAACGTTGTACTTCAAAAGAAGACAGTTGAAACAGATGGTTACGAAGCTCTTCAATTAGGCATGGAAGATGTTAAAGAGTCTAGAACTACTAAGGCAGAAGTTGGCCACGCTAAGAAAGCTGGCGCTAATCCAAAACAGTTTGTAAGAGAAGTCAAGATGGACGAAGTTGCAGCTGAAGTTGGACAAGAAATTAAAGTTGACATCTTTTCCGCTGGTGACAAAGTAGATATTACTGGTATCTCAAAAGGTAAAGGCTACACTGGCGTTGTAAAGAGATATCATCATCACATGATTAATGAAACTCACGGTGCTGGTCCAGTGCACAGAAGTGTTGGTTCATTAGCTACTACTGGTAGAAACAATGGTCGTATCGAAAAGAATACACCAATGCCAGGACATGACGGATCTTTAAAGACTACTAACCAAAACTTAGAAGTAATTAAAGTAGACGCAGAAAAGAATTATATGTTAGTAAAGGGCAACGTACCAGGACCTAAGAAGGGCTTAGTAATTGTCAAGACTACTACAAAGAAAGTTAAACATGTAGAAGCTAAGGCTCTACTAGTAAAGGAGGGCTAATAGATGAAGCTAGACGTATTAGATTTAACTGGTAAAAAAGTTGGCGACGTTGAATTAGCTGACTCAGTGTATGCTTGCGAAGTAAATGAACAAGCAGTATTCGATGCTATCCTTAGACAACAAAGTTCTTTAAGACAAGGAACTCATGCTGTAAAAGGTAGAAGCGATGTAAGTGGCGGTGGAAAGAAGCCATTTAGACAAAAAGGTACAGGTCGTGCTAGACAAGGTACTACTAGAGCTGTTCAATACAGACATGGTGGTGTTGCGTTTGGTCCTACACCTAGATCTCATACATTCAAGTTAAATAGAAAAGTAAGAAGACTTGCTTTGAAATCTGGTTTAACTATGAAGGTTAATGAATCTAATTTAGTTGTTGTAGATTCAATGAATGTGCCAGCTATCAAAACTAAAGATTTCGCTAAGACATTAACAACTCTTGGTGTTGATAGAAAGGCATTACTAGTAGTTGATGTTGAAGAAGAATTCGATAATGCTTACATGAGCTCAAGAAATCTTCAAAACGTTGTTATGACTACTGTTGAAGGTTTGAACATCTTTGATCTTCAAAACGCAAACAAGTTAATCATGACAAAGGCTGCTGCAGTTAAGACTGGGGAGGTATTAGGTAATGAGTAACGCTAGAGATATCATTGTTCGTCCTCTTGTAACTGAAAAGACAATCAAGACTGAAGATAAAAACAACACTGTAGTCTTCGAAGTAAAGAAGGGTACAAATAAGATTCAAATTAAACAAGCTATTGAAGAAATCTTCAATGTAAAGGTTGATACAGTTAACGTTGTTAACGTAAAACCTAGAACTAAACGTATGGGTAAATACGTTGGTAAAACTAATAATCTTAGAAAAGCTTATATCAAACTTAAAGAAGGTTCTAAGATTGAAATCTTATCTGATAAGTAATCAGATAAAAACTATCGGAAGAAATATGCTATTTCCGGATAAATTGCATAAGGAGGAAAAATTATCATGGCTATAAAATCATATAAGCCAACTACTCCTGGTAGACGTGGAATGACTAGTCTAGTATTCAGCGATATTACAAAGACAACTCCAGAAAAGAGTTTAATTGTAAGCAAGAAGAAGACTGGTGGACGTGGAAACACAGGAAGAATTACATCAAGACATATCGGTGGTGGTGCTAAACAAAAATACCGTATCATCGATTTCAAGAGAAACAAAGATGGTATCAATGCAAAAGTTGTTGCAATTGAATACGATCCAAACAGAAACGCAAACATTGCTCTAGTTGTATATGCTGATGGTGAAAAGAGATATATCTTAGCTCCAAAAGATTTACAAGTAGGTATGGAAGTTGTATCTGGTGCAACTGCTGATATCAAAGTCGGCAACTGCTTAGAAATGAGAAACATGCCAGAAGGTACAATCGTTCATAACGTTGAACTTAAACCTGGTAAGGGTGGACAACTTGCAAGATCTGCAGGTGTTAGCGCTCAAATCCTAGGTATTGAAGAAAAATACGTTATCGTTAGATTGGCATCTGGTGAAATGAGAAAAATCCAAGGTAATTGCCGTGCAACAATTGGTCAAGTTGGTAACGAAGATTACAGCTTAATCAACTGGGGTAAAGCTGGTAGAAACCGTTGGAAAGGTATCAGACCTCAATCACGTGGTTCTGTTATGAACCCAGTAGATCACCCTCATGGTGGTGGTGAAGGTAGATGTCCAGTTGGACGTAAGTCACCAATGACTCCTTGGGGCAAGAAAGCTATGGGTGTTAAGACTAGAAATAGTAAGAAAGCTTCTAATGCTCTAATTATTAGAAGAAGAAATGCTAAGTAAGGAAAGGGGAAGAAATAATGAGTCGTAGTTTGAAAAAGGGTCCATTCGTTGATGAACACTTAATGAAAAAAGTTGAAGCATTGAATGCGGCTGGTAAAAAAGAAGTTATTAAAACTTGGTCAAGAAGATCTACAATCTTCCCTGCATTTGTTGAACATACATTCGCTGTATACAATGGCAAGGAACATGTTCCAGTTTATGTAACTGAAGATATGGTTGGTCATAAGTTAGGTGAATTCGTTGTAACTAGAAAGTTTAGCGGTCACGGAACTCATGCCGATGATGATAAGAAAGCATAAGGAGGAAAATATGGCAAGAACTAAAAAGGTTGAAGAAACACCAGTAGTTAAAGAACCTAAAGACGTTAAAGCTACTGCTAAAACAATTAGAATCTCTGCTCGTAAAGTTAGACTTGTGCTTGACTTAATCAGAGGTAAAGATGTTGCTGAAGCTATGGGTATCTTAAAATTGTTACCTAACCATGCAGCTGAAAATTGTTTAAAAGTATTAAAGAGTGCTGTAGCTAATGCTACTCACAACAATCAAATGGACGAAACAAAATTATATGTAAAAGAATGTTATGCAAATGAAGGTATTACTCTTAAGAGATATATGCCTCGTGCAAAAGGTTCTGCATCATCTATCATGAAGAGAACTAGCCACATCACTATCGTGGTTAGAGAAAGATAAGGAGGAAAACAATGGGTCAAAAAGTAAGTCCAATAGGATTAAGAATTGGCGTCATCAGAGATTGGGAATCTAGATGGTATGCTGAAAAAGAATATGGCGATTTATTGTTGGAAGATGTTAAGATTCGTGAATACATTCTTAAAGATTGCGCAGACTGCTTAGTATCACGTGTTGAAATCGAAAGAAGTAAGAACAGAGTTAACCTTATCATTAGAACTGCTCGTCCAGGCATGTTCATAGGACAAGATGGTGCCAAATTAGAAGAAATCAAAAAGAAATTAGCAAAACTTACTAAGGGTAAAGAAATCAACATCAACATCGTTGAAGTTGCTAACCCTGATCTAGATGCTCGTTTAGTTGCATTGAAGATAGTTAAGATGCTAGAAGAAAGACAATCTTTCCGTACAGCTCAAAAGAAAGCTATCCAACAAACAATGCGTGCTGGAGCAAAAGGTATCAAGACATCTATCGGTGGTAGATTAGGTGGCGCTGATATCGCTAGAAGTGAAGGATATTCAGAAGGTTCTGTATCACTACATACATTACGTTCTAATATCGACTATGCTTGGGAAGAAGCTATGACAACTTATGGTAAACTAGGCGTTAAAGTTTGGATTTGCCGTGGTGAAGTATTACCTGGTGAAATGGCTCAAGAACCAGAAAAACCAAAAACAATGGGTAATCGTCCAGCTAGACCAAGAAGAGAAAGAAAGCCTGAAGCTGCAAAGGAAGAAACTCCAGTTGTAGCTGAAGCTCCAAAAGCTGAAGAAGTAAAGGAGGATGCTGAATAATTATGTTAATGCCAAAAAGAACAAAGTATCGTCGTCCTCATCGTTTGAGTTACGAAGGTAAGTCAAAAGCCGGCACAGAAGTAGCATTCGGTGAATACGGATTAGTTGCTACAGTCGGCGGTTATGTTTCAAGTAACCAAATCGAAGCTGCCCGTGTTGCTATGACTCGTTTCATGAACCGTGGTGGTAACGTTTGGATCAAAATTTTCCCACAATTAGCAATTACAAAGAAACCTCTAGAAGTACGTATGGGTTCTGGTAAAGGTGCACCTGAAGGTTGGGTTGCCGTTGTTCAAAGAGGTAGAGTTATGTTCGAAGTTGGTGGCGTTGATGAAGCTACTGCTAGAGAAGCTCTTCGTCTTGGTGCAAACAAATTACCTATTAAATCTAAATTTGTAAAGAAAGGTGAATAGTTATGAACATTAAAGAAGTAAGAGATAAGTCAACTGAAGAATTAAAGAAGACTTTAGAAGAATTAAAAGCCGAACTATTCGACCTTAGATTCCAAAGAGCTACAGGCTCAATTGAAAATCCAATGCGTATTAGAGAAATCAAAAAATCAATTGCTAGAATACTTACAGTATTAAAGGAAAAGGAGGGCTAATAAATGGAAAGAACAACAAATAGACGTACATTAGTTGGAAAAGTTGTTTCTGATAAGATGGATAAGACAATCGTTGTTGCTATCGAAGAAAAGAAGGCTCATCCTTTATATAAGAAACAAGCTAAATTCACAAGAAAATTTAAAGCTCATGATGAAAACAATGAAGCTCATGTAGGCGACACTGTTGAAATCATGGAAACTAGAAAACTAAGCGCTCAAAAACATTTCCGTTTAGTTAAAGTAATCGAAAAAGCAGTAATTCTATAGGAGGTAAGTTATGGTACGTAATGAGACTAGATTAAAAGTTGCTGATAACACCGGTGCTAAAGAATTACTTGTAATTCGTTGCTTAGGTGGTTCAAAGAGAAAATACGCTAGCATCGGTGATGTTGTCGTATGTTCAGTAAAAGATGCAACACCAGGTGGTGCTGCTAAGAAAGGCCAAGTAGTTAAGGCTGTTGTAGTTAGAACTAAATATGGAATCAGAAGAGAAAACGGTTCATTCATCAAGTTCGATGATAATGCTGCTGTTATTATCAAGGATGATAACACTCCATTAGGAACTCGTATCTTTGGTCCAGTTGCAAGAGAACTTCGTGATAAAGACTATATGAAGATCGTGTCTTTAGCACCAGAAGTACTATAGGAGGTGCCTCATGAAAATTAAAAAAGGTGATAAAGTTCAAGTAATCGCAGGTGCCGACAAAGGTACTGTTGCAGAAGTTAAAGCTGTTCTTCCTAAGGAAAATAAAGTTATCGTTGAAGGCGTTAAAATTGCTAAGAAGCATATGAAACCTTCTAACGCTAATCCTGATGGTGGAATCGTTGATAAGGAAATGCCTATCGATGCATCTAACGTTATGTTATATGATGCAAAGGCTAAGAAACCTTCAAGAGTTGGTTTCAAAGTTGATGGCAAGAAAAAGACTAGAATTACTAAGAAGTCTGGTACTGCTGTAAAGGGGGATAAGAAATAATGAACCGTTTACAAGAAAAATATTTAAATGAAGTTAAACCTGCATTAATTAAGAAGTTCAATTATTCTTCTTCAATGCAAGCTCCAAAAGTTGCTAAGATCGTATTAAATATCGGTGTTGGTGAAGCAGTTGCTGAACCTAAACAACTTGAAGATGCAGTTGCAGAATTAACACAAATCGCTGGTCAAAAACCAGTTATCACAAAAGCTAAGAAGTCAATCGCAAACTTCAAACTAAGAGAAGGTACAGCTATTGGTTGTAAAGTTACTCTTAGAGGCGAAAGAATGTATGAATTCTTAGATAAGTTAGTTTCTATCTCTTTACCAAGAGTTAGAGATTTCCGTGGTGTATCAACTACTGCATTTGACGGAAGAGGAAACTATACATTGGGTGTTAAGGAACAAATTATCTTCCCAGAAATCCAATATGATAAGGTAAGCAAAGTTCGTGGTATGGATATCGTTATCGTAACTACAGCTAAGACAAATGAGGAAGCTAAGGAATTATTATTACAACTTGGCATGCCATTTGCTAAGTAAGGAAAGGAGAACTTATGGCAAAGACATCAATGAAAGTTAAAGCACATCGTCCAGCTAAGTTCTCTACAAGAGCTTACACAAGATGTGAAAGATGTGGTAGACCACATTCTGTATTAAGAAAATATAAACTATGCCGAATCTGTTTCAGAGAGTTAGCTTATAAAGGCCAAATCCCTGGTGTTAAGAAGGCTAGTTGGTAAAGGAGGACAATGCAATGATGAATGTTACAGATCCAATTGCGGATATGCTTACTAGAATCAGAAACGGCTTAGGTGCTGGTCATGAAACTGTAGTAATCCCTGCAAGTAAAATGAAAGTTGAAATTGCCCGTATCCTTAAACAAGAAGGTTTCATCTGCGACTATAAGGTTGAAGGTGAAACAGCCAAAGAAAAGGCAATCACTGTTGAATTAAAATATGGTCCAGATGGTGAAAAAGTTATCACTGGATTAAAGAGAATTTCTAAACCAGGTTTAAGAGTTTATGCTAGAAACAATGAAGTTCCTAGAGTATTAAATGGTTTAGGTATCGCAATCATATCTACATCAAAAGGTTTAATGACTGACAGAGATGCTCGTAAGAACAATCTTGGTGGCGAAGTTGTTGCCTATGTATGGTAATAATTAAAGGAGAATAAAATGTCACGTATCGGGAATAAAACGATTACCATTCCTGAAGGATGCGAAATTAACGTATCTGACAAGAATGAGGTGACTGTAAAAGGTCCTAAGGGAACTTTAACACGTCAATTCAGCGGACTAGTTTCTATTGAAATAGAAGATGGTTCAGTTAAGTGTGCAAGAGCAAATGAAGAAAAACACACAAAACAATTACACGGAACAACTAGAGCATTAATCAACAATATGATCGTTGGTGTAACTCAAGGCTTCAGCAAAACATTAGAGATTGAAGGTATTGGTTACAAAGCTGCTCTTAATGGAAAAACTTTAGTATTAACACTTGGTTATTCACATGATATTAATTACGAAATTGAAGAAGGAATCACTTGTGAAGTTCCTAATCCTGCAACTATCGTAATTTCTGGAATTGATAAACAAAGAGTTGGTGAAGTTTCTTCTGTTATTAGAGGATTCCGTAAACCAGAACCTTACAAAGGCAAAGGTATTAGATACAAAGGCGAAGTCATCCGTCGTAAAGAAGGTAAGACGGCTGCTGCTGGTGCTTAATAGTGGGAAAGGAGTAAAGATATGTATTCTAAAAATGATAAAAATAAAGAACGTCAAAGACGTCATGAACGTATTAGAAACAAAGTTGTCGGTACTGAATCTTGCCCACGTTTAAGCGTATTCCGTTCAAACGCACATATTCATGCACAAATTATTGATGATACTAAAGGTGCAACATTAGTATCATGTTCATCAGTAGAATTAAAACTTGAAATTGGTAGCAATGTGGAAGCTGCTAAACAAGTTGGTACTGAATTAGCTAAGAGAGCTCAAGCAAAGGGAATTGAAAATGTTGTATTCGATCGTGGTGGTTACATTTATCACGGACGTGTTCAAGCATTAGCTGAGGCAGCTAGAGAAGCTGGCCTTAACTTCTAAGGAGAAATTCGATGGAAAATACTAATAAAGACAACAAGAGAGAAAGAAAACCTTTCAATAAGAAATTTAACAAAGAAGTTAAAGAATTCGAAGAAAGAGTAGTTCAAATCAACCGTATTTCAAAGACTGTTAAAGGTGGTCGTAAAATGAGATTTGCTGCCATCGTAGTAGTTGGCGATAAGAAGGGTAGAGTTGGCTATGGTATTGGTAAAGCTAACGAAGTTCCTGATGCTATAAGAAAAGCTTCTGAAACAGCTAAGAAAAATGTTGCAAGAATTCCACTAGTAGATGGTTATAGAACTATCCCACATGCAACTGTAGGTAACTATGGTGCTGGTCAAATCGTATTAAGACCTGCTGCTCAAGGTACTGGTATTGTTGCTGGTGGCGTTGTTCGTGCTATTCTAGAACTTGCTGGTGCAACTGATGTCATTTCTAAATGCGTTGGTTCACGTACACCTATCAACCAAGTACATGCTACTATGAAAGCTTTAACTGAATTAAAGACTGTTAATTCAGTAGCTAAACTTCGTGGCATTAAGGTTGAGGAAGTTAGATAGGAGGCCTATATGAAATTAAACGAATTAAAATATAACGAAGGCGCTAGACACGTTACTAAGCGTCTAGGTAGAGGCCAAGGATCTGGTCAAGGTAAGACAGCAGGTAAAGGTCATAAGGGTCAAAACGCTAGATCTGGTGGCGGTGTTGCTATCGGATTTGAAGGCGGTCAAACACCTTTGTACAAACGTATTCCTAAGAGAGGTTTCTCTAATGTAAACCGTGTTGAATACGCTGTAATTAATCTTTGTGATTTAAACAAATTTGAAGAAGGCGCAAATGTTACTCCTGAATTATTAAAGGAAGCTGGCATTGTTAAAAAACAATTAGATGGTATTAAAGTTTTAGGCAATGGTAAACTAGAAAAAACTATCAACGTTACTTGCCATAAGATTTCGCAAAGCGCTAAAGCAGCAATTGAAAAGGCAGGCGGAAAAGTAGAGGTAATCTAATGTTAAAAACATTTATAGATTTCTTCAAAAACAAAGATATTAGAAAGAAAATATTCTTCACTCTTGGAATATTATTTATCTATCGTTTAGGTTCTGCAATTACCGTTCCAGGAATCAATGATACAGTATTTAAATTAAGTGCTACATCAATTCTTGGTATGATGAACCTAATGGGTGGTGGTTCTTTGGAACAAATGTCAATCTTCTCACTTGGTGTTGGTCCATATATCACTGCTTCAATTATTATTGAATTGTTAGCGATGGACATCATTCCTCCTCTAGCTGAAATGGCTAAATCAGGAAAGAAGGGTCGTCAACAAATGGATCGCATCACTAGATACTTAGGTGTTGCGATGGGCTTAATTCAAGGTTTCTTCATTGTTAAATTGTTCTCTGATCAATATGGCATCGTAGAAAATCCAACTGCATTAAGCTACTTATATATTGCTGTAATCTTCACTGCTGGTACAATGTTCTTATTGTGGTTAGCAGACCAAATTACAACAAAGGGTATCGGTAATGGTACTTCAATGATTATCTTTGCAGGTATCGTTGCTGATATGCCAAATAACTGGAGAACAGTATACAATGCATTCTTAGGCGAAAATGCTACTAATGGTTTAGGTATTGGTGGTTTCATCGCTTATGCTGTAATGTATATTGCTATCATCGTTCTAGTTGTATTGATGCAAATGTCAGAAAGAAGAATTCCAATTCAACAATCTTCTTCTCATCAAATCAATAAGACTAAAGGTGATTTGAATCATATCCCATTAAAGATAAATTCAGCATCTGTTATCCCAGTTATCTTTGCATCAGCACTTATTCAAGGTCCTCAAATCATCGCTTCATGGATTAACCAAGATGCATATCAATGGTTAGCTAAGATTGCGGATTTCAAGAGTCCTTGGTTCTTGTGCTTCTATGCAGTATTAATTATCTTGTTCACATTCTTCTATACAAATCTAACTATCGATCCTCAGAAGATGGCTGATGATTTGAATAAGAATGGACAATACATTCCTGGTGTTAGACCAGGAACAGAAACTAAGAACTATGTTTCTAAAGTATTAAATAGAATTACAGTTCTTGGTGCGTTGTTATTGACATTTATTGCAATACTACCTTACGTCGTTTCTGCAATTACAGGTTTACCTCAATCTGCAGCTGTCGGTGGTACAGGTATTATCATCGTTGTTGGTGTAGCTATGGATACTATCAAGGCACTTAAAGGTCAATTAACACAAAAACATTACAAGGGTTTTGTAGGAAAGTAAGGTCAGAATGAATCTTCTAATAATTGGTGCTCCTGGTTCAGGAAAAGGAACAGTATCAAACGATCTATTAAAGGATTATGATATCGCTCATGTTTCAACAGGTGATATGCTTCGTCTTGCGATCAAGGAGAACTCTCCTGTAGGAATTCGTGCTAGTGAATATATGAATAAAGGCCAATTAGTTCCTGATTCAATAATTCACGACATTATCGTAGAAAGATTGTCAAGGGATGATATTAAAAAAGGTTTCTTATTTGATGGTTATCCTCGTACAATTGATCAAGCAATTGATTTATCAAGTATTCTTGATGAACTTCACATTCAAATTGATGCAGTTCTTGAATTAGATATTGATGATGAATCATTAAAGAAGAGAATTACGGGAAGAAGATTATGTCCTACATGCTCAGAAATCTACAACATTTATTCAAAGCCTTCTAAAGTAGAAGATGTATGTGATAAATGTGGTAGTAAGTTAATTTCAAGAAAAGATGATAGTTTGGAGAGTCTAACAGTTAGACTTGAAGAATATCATCGTAATACTCAACCAGTTCTTGAGTATTACGAAAAGATGGGTTTAGTAAAGAAGATTGATGCGGATAGAGCATCTAATCAAGTATATGATGATATTAAACTTATCTTAGAAGGTTTAAAATGATTTCGATTAAATCTCAAAGAGAGATAGAACTAATGGCTCAAGCTGGCGCAATTGTCGCTCGAGTTCATAAGAAGATGTTAGAAATTATCAAACCAGGCATCTCTACTCTAGAAATAAACAAGATTGCTGAGGAAGTTATTCTAGAGAATGGTGCAACTCCTTCTTTCAAGAATTATCAAGGATTTCCATGCGCAGTATGTACATCAATTAATGATATGCTTGTGCATGGAATTCCTGATCATACGATCTTAAAGGAAGGTGACATTATATCAGTTGATGTTGGTGCTTGTTATAAAGGCTATCACGGTGATTCCGCGTGGAGCTATACAGTTGGTGAAGTAAAAGATGAAAAAGTACTTGACTTACTAAAAGTTACAGAAGAATCATTATATAAAGGTCTTGAACAAGTAAAACCTGGTAATCATATTGGTGATATATCTCATGCGATTCAAACTTATGTTGAAGCTCATGGATATTCATTACCAATAGAATATACAGGTCATGGTATTGGTAGAAGTGTTCATGAAGATCCATATGTTCCTAACGTTGGAAAAGCAGGAACATTAGAGGTTCTTAAAAAAGGAATGTGCATCGCTATTGAACCAATGGTATTTATGGGGAAGCCTCATTGTTATACACTAGATGATGATTGGGGTGTTAAATCTGTAGACCATTCATGGGCAGCACATTATGAACACACAATTGCTATAACTGATGACGGTTATAGAATACTAACTAAGGAGGATTAATTTTTGGCAAAACAAGATGTCATCGAAATCGAGGGCGAAGTAATTGATACATTACCAAATGCCCAATTCAAGGTGAAATTAGAAAATGGTCACGAGATCCTGGCTCACGTTTCTGGTAAAATCCGCATGCATTACATCCGCATTTTACCAGGTGATAAAGTGACAGTAGAAATTTCTCCTTACGATTTAACACGTGGGCGTATTACATTTAGACATAAATAGTCTAGGAGGGAAAACATGAAAGTAAGACCATCTGTAAAACCAATGTGCGATAAATGTCGTGTTATTAAACGTAAAGGTCGCGTTATGGTTATTTGTGAAAACCCTAAACACAAACAAAGACAAGGTTAATAAGGGAGGAAAGAGATTAAATGGCTCGTATAGCTGGAGTTGATATTCCAAATAATAAGTGCGTTGCAGTATCTTTAACTTATATCTATGGTGTAGGCCTTTCAACAGCTAAGAAAGTTTTAGCTGAATGTGGCATTAGCGAAGATGTTCGTGTTAAAGATTTAACTGATGAACAAGTTAACGCAATCCGTAAAGCTTTAGATAGTTACAAATTAGAGGGTGACCTTAGAAGAGAAACTCAACTTAACATTAAGAGATTAATGGAAGTTGGTTGCTACCGTGGTATTAGACATAGAAAGGGTTTACCTGTAAGAGGTCAAAGAACTAAGACTAACGCTCGTACACGTAAAGGACCTCGTCGTACTGTAGCTAATAAGAAGAAGTAAGGAGGATAAACATGGCACAAAAAGCAAAAGTTACACGTAAGAAACGTGTTAAGAAGAATATTGCTACGGGTATTGCTCATATCCATTCAACATTCAACAATACAATCGTATCAATCGCTGATGAAGCTGGTAACGTTGTTGCATGGTCTAGTGCTGGTGCATTAGGCTATAAAGGTTCTCGTAAGTCTACTCCATATGCTGCTCAACTTGTTTCTGAAGCTGCAGGAAAGACTGCTATGGATCATGGCATGAAAAAAGTAGAAGTAAACGTTAAGGGACCTGGACCTGGTAGAGAGGCTGCTGTTAGAGCATTGGCTTCTGCTGGTCTAGAAATCACAGCAATCAACGATGTAACACCTATTCCACATAATGGTTGCCGTCCACCAAAGAAGCCTAGAGGTTAATAGATAAAGGAGGAAACATAATGCAAAAATTTGAACGTCCTAAATTCAAAATTAGTGAATATGTTGAATCAGAAAACTATGGCAAGTTTGTCATTTCACCTCTAGAAAGAGGATTTGGTACAACATTAGGAAACGCTTTAAGAAGAACATTGATTTCATCACTACCAGGTGGTGCAGTATATTCTATCAAGGTTGATGGAGTATTCCATGAATTCTCATCAATCAAAGGCGTTAGAGAAGACGTTACATTAATCGTATTAAATATTAAAAACTTAATTTTAGATATCACTGATGATGAAACTCATACATTAAGAATCAATGCTAAAGGACCATGCACAGTTACTGCTGGTGACATCGTGCTTCCTGCTGGTGTTGAAGTATTAAATCCTGAACTTGAAATCGCTCATCTAGATAAGGGCGGTGTTCTAGATATGGAACTTATGGCTCGTAAAGGAAGAGGTTATGTATCTTCTGAAGAAAATAAGTTAATATATCAAGGTTCATCTCAAGGTATCGGTACAATCTATACTGATGCAATCTACACTCCTGTAGTTAAAGCTAACTATTCTGTAGAACCAACACGTGTTGGACATTCTGCAAAATATGATGAACTAACAGTTGAAGTTTGGACTGATGGTTCAATTAATCCTAGTGAGTCTATTGCTTTAGCTGCTAAGATCTTAGTTTCTCATTTAGAGTTATTAACAGAAGTTGATAATGCTGTATGTGAAATGGAATCAGTTATGAAAGATAATGTTTCTGATGCTAATTCTGGCAAAGTAAATATGTCTATTGATGACTTAGATTTAACTGTAAGATCATACAACTGTCTAAAGAGAGCTGGTATCGCAACAGTAGAAGAATTAACGCAAAAGACAGAAGAAGAAATGACAAGAGTAAGAAATCTTGGTAAGAAGTCTTTAAAAGAAGTTAAAGAAAAATTACAAGAACTTAACTTATCATTCAAGCACGAAGATTAAGGAGGATAGAAAATGGAAAATCGTAAATTAGGCCGTGTAGCTGAACATAGAGTAGCCCTTCTTAAGAATATGGCTGCCGACTTGATTCTAAAAGGCAAGATTGAAACAACTGAAATGAAAGCTAAAGAATTAAGAACAGTAGTTGATCATCTAATTACATTAGGTAAAAAAGGTGACTTAAATGCTAGAAGACAAGCTGCTGCTGAAATGGCTGATATGGAAGGCAAAGACGGCAAGAGTGCTCTTAAAGTATTATTTGATGAAGTTGCTCCTAAATATAAAGATAGAAATGGTGGTTACACTCGCGTAACTAAGACTTATGTTAGACGTGGTGATGCTGCCCCAATGGCTATCATTGAATTAGTATAGTAACACACACTAAGGTCCTAAACGGACCTTTTTGTATGACATTTGTATTACACAAATTACAACA
>JAGHUL010000062.1 GCA_018064825.1 Candidatus Colivicinus equi | reverse complement strand
GCCGAACAAGGCAAAGCTATCTTAGATATGCAATTAAGAAGATTAACCGGCTTATCAAGAGATAAGATTGTATCTGACTTAAATGCATTATATGAAGAAATCGCAGACTTAAAAGACATCTTAGCAAACCATTCTCGTGTTATCCAAATTATTAAAGATGAGCTAACAGTAATTAAAGATAAATTCTCAGATAAACGTCGTACTGAAATTGTTGAAGGCGAAGTTGATGTTGAAGATGAAGATTTAATTCCTGAAGAGAATATTATCGTATCTATTAGTACAAACGGTTATGTAAAACGTATACCAGTAAATACATACCGTACACAAAATAGAGGCGGTCGTGGTATTAAAGGCATGAGTTTAAACGAAGAAGATGTTGTTGATCAAACAGTCACAATGTCTACACATGACTTCCTATTAATATTCACAAACAAAGGTAAAGTATATAGAATCAAAGGCTTCAAAGTTCCAGAAGCTTCAAGAAACGCAAAAGGAATTCCAGTAATCAATATCATTAATATCGATAAAGATGAAAAAGTAAAAGCACTAGTTCCAATTGCGAAAGATCATGAATTCGACGGTTATTTATTCTTCGTAACTAGAAACGGTTTAGTTAAGAGAGTAGAAACAAAAGAATTTGAATCAATCAGACAAAACGGCAAGATTGCAATATTAATGCGTGAAGACGACGAATTAGTTGCGGTTAAATTAACCAACGGTACTAACCAAATCATCATTGGTGCCGCAAATGGTAAAGCTGTAAGATTTGACGAAAGATGTGTTCGTTCAATGGGCAGAAATACATCTGGTGTCAAAGGCATGAACGTTGATGGCTCTGAGGTAATTGGTATGTGTACTGACTCAGATGGCGAAAATATCCTGGTTGTTTCTAAGAACGGTTATGGTAAGAAGTCAGACTTAGCTGAATATCGTCTAACTTCTAGAGGTGGCAAAGGCGTTAAGACCATCAACATTAACGAAAGAAATGGCGAACTTGTTGCCCTTAAAGCAGTTAATGGTGATGAGGATTGTATGATTATGACATCAGATGGCGTTGTAATTAGAATTCATCTAGAAAAAGTTTCTACATTAGGAAGAGCTACACAAGGTGTTAAGTTAATTAAACCAGATGAAGGAACTTATGTATCGGCTGTTTCGATCTTAATGCATGAAGAAGCTGAAGAAGAAACTATAGATAAGACAGAAGAGGCTTAGGCCTCTTCTGTTTTGTAAGATATAATTATAGTTGTGAAAAAACAAAATATATTTTTGGTTTTAAGCTTATCTTTTATATATTTAGAAGTTGTTTTTAAACTGCTTTTTAATTATGCTTTCACAATTCAAACGTTCATCTACCCTATCATCTTTGCGTTATTTTTATATTTAATAATTAAATCTTTTAGAATTGAAAACGAACTAAGGATATTTTATTTTTCCTTATTTTTAATCACCTTTTTATTTAGCCTACAATTATGCATTTATCATATGTATAATTTCTATTTTGACTTTGGTTTGTTGGCAGCCGCCGATCAAATTGGCGCTTTCTATAAAGACATCATCAAATTAGTTGTTAATAATATTGGTGGTATGTTGCTGCTTTGTGTACCTTTAATACTATGTATAATATTTAGAACAAAAATTAATTTCATTAGATCTAGATTCAAGTTTAAATTAATTATCATCCCTATCGTATCTTTACTTGTGTTTGTTCTTTTCTATACACCAAAAAATATTAGTACCGATGTTTCGGTAATAAACAATGGCGTTATTGGAACTTTCATCAACGACTTCAAAGAAAAAGAAGAAGTTGAGTTGATTGTTCAAGAAGATGTTATAGAAGAACCCGAAGAAATTGTTGAAGAACACGTTCCGCAATATCACACATATAACATTGATTTTAAAAAAGCTAAATCAGATAGATCAGGCATTCAAAAACTAAATGATTATTTTTCTAGTTCAACTGGCACATTGGAAAACGAATATACAGGAATATTTAAAGATAAAAATCTAATTCTTATTATGGGCGAAAGCTTTAATGAAATGGCAGTAAGAAAAGATTTAACACCAAATCTTTACATGATGATGCACGATGGATTTGAGTTCAGCAATTATTATTCAACATCATATAATTCAACAGTTGGCGGTGAATTCCAATTGTTAACTGGTATGTATGCGATGTCTGATGCACTAGAAAGATGGAAAGAAGGAACCAATTATTTCCCTATGGGCCCAGGCACCATCTTTAAAGAAAACGGATATAGCGTGCACGCATACCACGATCACGCACACACTTATATGAATCGTGATAAATATCTTAAATCAGTTGGTTTTGACAACTATGTCGGTTGTGGCAATGGTTTTGAAGAACATATGGCTTGTTACATCATGTTTGAAGAAGATAGCGATATGCCAGAACTAACAGTTGACGATTATATCAATGAAGATAAATTCTTTACGTATTATGTAACTGTATCAGGACATGGCCCATATACATTTGATACAAATTCAAATACTATCGGCTCATTACATAAAGACGAAATATATGAAAAAGGTTACGAATATAACGAGAAGAATACTGCGTATATTTCAGGAATGATTGAATTAGATAATATGTTGGGCGAAATAATTGATCGCTTAAAAGCAGCAGGAAAATTAAATGATACAGTATTTGTAATTGTGGCCGACCACTACCCTTATTATTTAAATGTCGAAGACATAAACGAACTAACTGGCGAAGACAGAGAAGAAGTTGTTGGTGTTTGCGAAAACAGTTTAATAATATATAATTCCGCAACCAAAAAAGTTAAATGTGATAAAGCCGGAAACACAATGGATGTTATCGCAACTATCTATAATTTGTTTGGCATAGATTATGATTCAAGAATGATTGTTGGAAAAGATTTGTTCTCTAATGCGCCAGGCTTCGCTTTGTTTGGCAATGGTTCGTGGGTTTCGGATTATGGCGTATACTACGCGCACTTAGGAGAATTTGTTCCATACGAAAATGTTGAAATACCTGAAGGATATTTTGATAGCGCAAATTCATATGCACAATCACAAATGGCAATGACTAACTTAATCGTTTTAAATGATTACTACAAATATATTTGGGATTATAAAAAATAATTACCCAGGCAATTATTAATTATTTATATCTAAATATGTTATTATTAAATCGCGTATTGAAGAATAGTAATTATAAGTTTTATTTAGAGAGATGATGGTTGGTGAAAATCATTGAAAAGCTTATAACGAATCTACTTCATAGTTGACCTAATCCGTCACGTCTAACTCGCGTTAAGAGTATAAGTTATAAGACAAGGTGGCACCGCGTGATATACGCCCTTTATAAAAGGTGCTTTTTTATTTGGAGGCAGACATGATCGACATTAAATTAATTAGAGAAAACCCTGAACTAGTAAAAGAAAACATTAAGAAAAAATTCCAAGATGAAAAATTAGTTCTAGTTGACGAAGTTAAAAAACTTGATGAAGAATATCGTGAACTAAGAATTAAGGCTGATGAATTAAGAGGAAAGAGAAACACCATCTCAAAACAAATCGGCGCTTTAATGGCTAAAGGTTTAAAAGAAGAAGCTGAAAAAATAAAAGAAGAAGTTAAGAAGATTGGTGAAGAAATAGAAAATTGTGAACTTCTTGAACCTCAATTTGAAAATAAGATCAGAGAGAAAATGTTAGTTATTCCTAACATTATTGATGAATCGGTTCCGATCGGTGAAGACGATTCTAAGAATGTTGAAATAGAACAATTTGGTACTAAGAGAACGTTTGATTATGAAATTCCATATCATGTAGATATTATGGAAAAATTATCAGGCATCGATATTGATTCTGCAAGAAAAACTTCAGGCAATGGTTTCTATTATTTAACTGGCGATATCGCAAGATTGCATTCTGCAATTTTGTCATATGCAAGAGATTATATGGTAGGCAAAGGCTTCACATATTGCATCCCGCCATTCATGATTAGATCTGAAGTTGTAACAGGTGTTATGTCGTTTAAAGAAATGGAAAACATGATGTATAAGATTGAAGGGGAAGATTTATATCTAATCGGTACATCTGAGCACTCAATGATTGGTAGATTTATCGACACCATAAACGACGAAAGCAAACTTCCATATACACTTACTTCATATTCGCCTTGCTTTAGAAAAGAAGTAGGTGCACATGGCATAGAAGAACGCGGCGTATATAGAATTCATCAATTTGAAAAACAAGAGATGGTTGTAATCTGTAAACCAGAAGAATCTATGGAATGGTACAACAAGATGTGGAAGTATTCTGTAGATTTATTCTTATCACTAAACATTCCAGTAAGAACACTAGAATGTTGTTCAGGCGACTTAGCAGACCTAAAAGTTAAATCTTGTGATGTTGAAGCATGGTCTCCAAGACAACAAAAATATTTTGAAGTATGTTCATGCTCTAACCTAGGCGATGCTCAAGCTAGAAGATTAAAAATCAGAGTTAAAGGTGAAAAGGGTAATTATTTACCTCATACTTTAAACAACACTGTAGTAGCTCCACCAAGAATGTTGATTGCTTTCTTAGAAAACAACTATAACCAAGACGGAAGCATTGATATTCCAGAAGCTTTACAACCATACATGGGTGGACAAAAGAAAATAGAAGCTAAATAATTTGATTAGATTGTTTCACGTGAAACAATCTTTTCATATAAAAACGAGTATTTTAAATGTTTCACGTGAAACAAATAGGGGAAATATGATAAAAACAGTAATATTTGACTTTAACGGTACATTAGTTGATGATAACTATCCCAATAGAGTGGCGTGGCTACAAATAATAAAAGAGATAGTTGGAGACAAAATAAATATAGAAGAATTTTATGAGCCAAGAAGAAGCGTTAGAAATTATCTGTTGATAAAAGATGCGTTTGAAGCAGTAGGCAATCCTCAATCTGATGATGTCATCAATGCCTGGGCACATAAAAAAGAAGAATATTATCAAAAATACATTAAAGATAACAATTTCAATCAATTGAGACCAGGAGCAATCGAGTTGCTTGATTATATAAAAGGAAGATATAAAACGATTGGTTTATGTACATCTTCCATTCTGTTTAACACTAATTTCTATTATTCAAATTATGGAATAGGCAAATGGTTTGATATGGAACACACAGTATACGATACTGGCGAATATAACAATAAGGTTATGATGTATCAAGAATGCGCAAGAAGATTGGGCGTTGATCCAAAAGATGTGTTAGTTTTTGAAGATACAGCAAAATCAATTAACGAAGCAATCAAAGCCGGATGTCAAAGCGTAGTAGCCATAAATAATTTAGGAATACCAGAATTACCAGAAATAAAACAATTTATTAATGACTTCACAGAATTTGATAAAACGTTATTAGACAAATAAAAAAGCAATCACGTGGATTGCTTTTTACATTTCGTCTAGTGGGCAATTATTTAATCGTGCCCATCTAATAACTTTATTTAATCTTGTTTGATATCCTTTTCCTAAACTCTTAAGCCATTCTATATTATCTTTGTCTAATAATATATGAATGCTTTCTTTAGGCATTTTTAATGAATTAGCATAATAAAAATGTGCGTTCTTAATTTCGTTTTCGCTTAATTTAGGAGCATCGCTATAATCGATGTCGGAATCCTTTTGTTTATTAAGCTTTTCTAGTTCGTTGATTTGTTCCTTGTTTAAAGGAGGAAGTTTAGAATAATTGTAATTTTTCGATTTTCTCATAATATAATTTCTCCTCATTTCTATCAGCTTTTCTAGCGCTGATAATTCTGATCTGTCCATCTCTGTCTGTTCCTATTACAACCAAGATTAGGAAGTTGTTTATTGTACCAATATATTTATATCTATCTTCAGCGTCTGAATGATTGGCGTCATATGTTTCAATCAATAGTGGATCATCAAAAATGTGAACAGCGGTTTCGAAACTAATCCCAAGTTTTATTTTGTTTTGCTCTGTTTTGTTTTTGTCCCATGCAAAGCCAAAATATTCAACATCATTCATCAGGCATATTATACATATAATATGTACATATATCAAGTACATACAAATGTATGATAAACTAAAATAGTAATGATTACTTATAAAGCCCTAGACACAAAAGATATTAAGCTATTACAGGAAACTGTAAAAGTTTTTAGAGATCAAAATATCAATGAAGAAAAAGCACTCGATTTTTTAAACAACCCCACAAACATAGTTCATGTAGCATTAGATGATGATAAGGTTGTTGGTTATGTTTTGGCGTATAGATTAAATAGAATGGATAATGGGAAAGATATTCTAATTATTTTCCATCTATTTGTAAAAGAAGACCATCAAAGAACGGGTATAGGAAGGACTTTAATGCAAAGGATAATTGATTACGCAAATAGCGAGCCTCTTCATTACGCTTTATTAATTACCCAAACCAACAATTACAAAGCCAGAAAACTATATGAATCGCTAGGCGGTTACAATCATCCAGATGATAAAGAAGTTTACTTCTGGTATATTACCGGAAGACCTGTAACTGACAGATAATAATTACCAAGGAAATATATTGATTATGAAAGCTATTATATTTGATATGGATGGAGTCTTAATTGACTCTGAAAGAGTGTCGTTAGAATGTTTTAAAAAAGCAGCTAAGATTCATGGTGTTGAACTAGATATTGATTTATATATGTCAACCATAGGTCAAAACGCAAAAACATGCGATGAAACATATATGCGTTGTTTTAAAGATAGAGATCTACTTACTAACGCCAAAGCAACTTATAAAAACTTATTTAAAAAAGAATCAGATAACGGAAGAATTCCTTTAAAAAAAGGCGCAAGAGAAATAATTGATTATTTAAAAAACAACAATTATCCATATGCCCTAGCAACTTCTTCCGCAAGACCGTATGTTGAAATGGCCTTTATTAATCAGGGCTATAGCGAAGTTCCATTTAAATACATAATGACAGGAGACAAGATAAATAACAGCAAACCTGATCCCGAAATATTTATTAAAGCAGCAGAGATGATGGGGGTTGATGTTAAAGATTGTTTAATTGTTGAAGATTCATTAAATGGTATCAAAGCCGCATATAATGCAACCGCAACTTCGTGCTTGGTTCCTGATATTGTTGAACCAAATGAAGAAATGTTGAATAAAGCAAACTATATAAAGAAAGACTTATTAGAAGTATTAGAATTAATCAAAAATAATTTAGTACAATAAAATTAACAACAAAAGGAGAAACATAATGGCAGACAAAAAATTTAGTGGTTTATTAGGAGCAGCAGCATTAGCTGGAGCTGCAGCAGCAATATCAAAATTAGAGAAAGAAGCTAAAGAAGAAGGAAAAGATATTCTTGATGTAGCTAAAGAAAAAGTTGAAGACATCGTAGAAGATGTAAAGTCAGGCGAATTATCTAAAGACGCAGAAAATCTATTCAACGAAGTTGCAGAAAAGATAGGCGATGTTGTTGAAGATGCAAAAGATGGAACATTAAAAGAAAAAGTTAACGACATCATTGAAGACGCAAAATCTGGTGAATTAAAAAATGACATTTCAGAAAAAGCAAAAGACATCATTGATGATTTAAAATCAGAAGAATTCAAAAACAAAGCAAGCGAAACATTAAACAATCTTAAAGATGGTATCGTAGATATCTTTGATGGAAAAGACAACGATACAAAAGCTTAATAAACAACACAAGAAGGCTTAATGCCTTCTTGATTTAATTAATATAAAACAGATTATAAAACAACAGCAGATAAACATTAAAATATTTGGATCTGTGTCATCTCCTCTAGGTGTGTGCCTAGAGGATATTTGTGTGCGAGCAAAAAACGATAGCTATCCATAAACTGTTTATGCTTACATGTTATGTAAAATGAGCAAAATATCTCGTATTAACAAAAATCTTTCGTATACAAAATCTTAAATTACGAAAAGTTTTCGTATATACTATAAGCATGAACATAAAAGAAATAAGACTGAACAAAAAATTAACGCAACAACAAGCGGCCGATATAATAGGCTTAAGTCTAAGAACATACCAAAACTACGAAAGTGGTGCATCGTCAAGAGACAAATTCAAGATTGACAATATCGTTAGAATTTTAAATGAATATGAAAAGTACACAGAAACAAAAGGCATAATTCCAATCGAAGAACTCATTGAAAAATGCGAACCGATTTTTACTAAATATAATTTAAAATATGTTTATTTGTTCGGAAGTTATGCAAAAAATAAAGCGAGCGAAAAATCTGATATAGATCTAATGATAAGTGATGAAGCAAAAGGCTTTGACTTCATTGATTTACAAGAAAATCTTCATCAAGTCCTTCACAAAAATATAGACCTAATCAGAATAGATGATTTAAAGAACAACAAAGAATTTTTAAACGAAGTATTAGCAACTGGCGTAAAAATATATGGAAACAAACATAAATGACAAGCAACATCTAGAAAGAACACTTATGTTTGTTGATGAAATTATCAAAAACGATTTACCAGAACTTTAAAGAAATATTAAGCAAATAAAAAAGCGAAGCCTAATAAACGAATGAACATAGACACATTAACGAATTAAAAAGGCATTCGACAATGAACCTTAATTATTCGTTCTTGTGTCTTTTATTATGTCTATTAATAAATGACAATGAAGGTGTAAAGAAAAGGAGGAACCTAGACATGGGCATTGAATAAAGCTAACAAGCTAAACAAACTAAAGAACATTAAATAAGAAAAGGAAATAATTAATATGAAAATTTATAGATGTAATATATGTGGAAACATGTTTGTAGTAATAGATGATAGAAAAGTAGTTCCAAAGTGTTGTGATCAAGACATGGAAATATTATCAGCAAACGAAACTGATGGTGCTATTGAAAAACATGTTCCAAAAGTAACAAGAAATGAAAATGAAATTTATGTAGAAGTTGGTGAACTACCTCATCCAATGGTTCCGGAGCATTATATTATGATGATTGCTCTAGAAACAGATAGAGGAGTTTATATCAGATACTTAACAAGTTCGGATAGTCCAACAGCAATGTTTAAGATTGGAAACAACGAAACTCCAATTAAGGTATATGAATACTGCAATGTGCATTCTCTATATTCAAAAGATTTAAATAATAATGAAGAATAAGCTGATCTCAATAATCTTAATAATTTTCCCCTCTGTCATAGGTTTTTCTTCTTATCTAATAACATGTAAGAATATGGATTTATACACAACAATAACCAAACCACCACTTTCTCCTCCGCCTATGGTGTTCATGATTGCCTGGACAATACTTTATATATTAATGGGTATTGCTGTAGCAATGTATTTCTCAAAAAGAGATAAAGCAAACATCACAGCCGGAATGATAAGTTTCTTTGTACAATTAGCTTTAAACTTTGTTTGGAGCATTATCTTCTTTAATCAAAGAAACTTCCTACTTGCGTTAGTGTGTCTAATTGCTCTATGGTTAGTTGTCATTTATATGACAACAGAATACTTAAAAGTTTCAAGGTGGGCAGGAATATTGTCTATACCTTATATATGTTGGTTAAGCTTTGCGGCTTATCTAAATCTTGCAGTATATTTAATGAACGTCTAATTCACTAAGGACGTAAAACGTTAGTTCTAATAAATATAGTAATGGCTATTACCCTGGTAATAGCCATTACTTTTTATT
>JAGHUL010000098.1 GCA_018064825.1 Candidatus Colivicinus equi | reverse complement strand
CATTCTTCTCATCAATACAGGATGTAATATCGTCTTTTTGTTTGGCTCATTTTGATTAACAGCTAAATTCTTATTGGCTTTGTATGTAATCTTGTCTTCGGTATTTATAAATAAAGCGTTATTCTTAACTTTATAATCATAGCGTTCAGGTAACTTACCTTTTTCATTAGTGATAATAGCTATTTCTTTTTCTTTTTCATCTAATGAATCGGGCTCTCTATAATCTACTTCTTGCCAATCGTTTTCTGTAGGTAAATGCATGATAGATGTAGCTAAGCCAACTTCATTGATTCCGTCCATTATTATAAATGGAGCCATAGCTAAACGTGTCATATTTGTTTTACCATCACTTGGTACACCCTCAAAGAATGTACCATTTGCGAAATCTAACCAAAATCCATCAATTACACCAATTGTTTTATATTTAGCTTTTCGATTATTAGTTTTAACCAACAATATTAATGAAGTAATATCTTTCTCTTCTGTTTTCTTGTTAAAACGATAATGTGAGAAATCATAGTTTCTTCCTAATAATGCATCACCATTTTCGTTGTGTGTATAAAAGGTTGAACATCCAGGTTTTGCATCCGCAATCATTGCGACATACTTTTCGAGACTGTAGTAATTTGCTTTGTAGTCCATATAATACAAAAGACCTCTATCATCTATTTTTTTAATATTATCGATAGTTCTTCCTATGCCCCATGGCAATAATTTTTTACGCGGATTTTTCATAACTTTACCCTATAGTTTATCAATTACTTCTTTATTTAATGCTTTTAATATTTCAACAACAAGTGCTGTTGTCTTTTCAAAATCTTCATATGTAGCAATACAATTCATTGAATGGATGTATCTTACTGGAATTCCTGCGGTTGCGGCAGGAGCTCCTTCAAGTGATGTTTGATATATAGCGGCATCGTTGCCACCACCTTCTCTTACTGATTCTTGTGCGTCCATACCTTTTTCTTCCGCAAGATCCAAAATAAATCTTTGAAGTCTATGATGGTTGATAGCGGATTTATCCATGTGTCTAAACATTGGCCCTTTTCTTAATGCTGTTTGTATTGCATAACTTTCTGTGAATGTATCATCAGCTGGGCATCCTTCAAAGCAAATAGCGATGTCGGGTTTAACGTGATTTGCTGATAATTTAACTCCTCTATCACCAACTTCTTCTTGACTAGATAGAACGCCAACTACGTCAACATCTAAATCTAAATCATCAATTCTTCTCAATGTTTCAATTAAAGAAGCACAGCCAACACGACAATCAAACGCTTTACCAAACATTAAATCATTTTCTTTATCATATTCAAATTCAGCTGCTGGAACTACTGGTTCACCTATTCTAATCTTGAATTTTTCTTTTGCTTCTTTATCACTTGTTGCACCAACGTCGATTGCCATATCTGCTATTGTTGGTTGTACTTTATTGTCTTCAGCTTTAACGAAATGTTTTGGCTTACTTACAAATACACCACTTATCCATTTTCCTTCGGCATTTCTAACTTTAACTTTTGCTGCAGGCAAAGTTGATATTGTCCAACCACCTAAGGTTACAACTCTAATTGTTCCATTGGGTTTAATTGAATGAACCATGAAACCAACTTCATCAGAATGCGCATCTAATGCAACAAGTGGTTTATTACCAGTGTTCTTCTTTCTATATAAATATAAATTTCTAAATTTATCTTCTTCAATTAAGTATTTATCACCAACATACTTTCTAACTACTTCTAAAGTTTCCTCTTCAAAACCAGATGGTGCTTTAGCGTTAGCTAAATCTCTTATTAAATTTAAACAATTCTCATCAAACTTCATGTTATATATCCTCTTTTACATTTCTATTATCACATTATTGTAAATAACGTGTTATAATTTTTTTAATTTTAAGGGGACGATAATATGAAAAAAGAAAAATCTCAAGTTAAACTTTTAGAGAAGTTTGGCTATGCAGGATTATCAATGTCTAATAATATCGTATTCAACTTTAAGAGTTTATATTATTTATCATTCTTAAAGATGATATTGAACATTCCTGTGTTTTGGGCATCAACCATCTTAACAATTGGTACAATATGGGACGCAATAAACGATCCACTTATTGGTTATTGGTCAGTTAATCACAAATTTAAAACAGGCGAAAAGATAAGGCCATTAGCTAAGATATTTGCGATTCCTTGGGGACTATCAGTAATTGCGATGTACGCTAATTTCTTCTTGCCTCAAACCGCAACCATCATCTTGTGTATTGTTATATATATTGTGTTTGAAGCTTTCTATACATTCTTATGTATTCCTTATAATTCTCTTGCGGCATTAGCTAGTAATGTTGATGCAGATAGAAGATCTATCAACTCATTTAGATCTATTGGTGGTTTATTAGGAACGTTGATTGGCGCCTTATTAATTCCAACTTTAGTAAAGAGTTTTGGTGGTCTAAAATCTGCAATCTATACTCAAGAAGATTCTGCAGCATTATTAAAAACAGCAATTCTTATGGCTGTGATTTCAATTGTTGGTTGTCTATTCTTCTACTTCACAACTAAAGAAAGAATTCATCAAAAAGATGATAATGAAGAACACATTGGTTTTTTAGAAACATTTAAAATGTTGTTCTCAATTAAATCTTGGGTTGCGAATTTAATGTTTATTTTATGTTATGGTATTGCTTCTGCTCTAGTTATGAACGAAGTAAATGACTATGCAGCATATATCTATGGTGATTCAAGTTTTGCTACACCAGTGCTTGGTGTGTATATTGTTGTTGCATTAATTGGTTCAATCGCAATTGTATCTGTCGATGAAAAACTTGGTAGAAAAAACACCATGATTATTACAGCTTTAGTACAAGTTGTTGGTAAGATTCCTTTTATCATCTGGCCACACTCTGTCGCAACAATCTTTATTAATGCAGCCACAAGTGCTTTAGGTATTCAAGGTGCCTTTGTATTATTCAACACAAACAGAAACAACGTTGCCGATATTGTTGAATTTAAATACGGAAGAAGAATTGATTCAATGGTAGCTACTTGTGATAACTTGATTACTAAATTAGCAGAAGCTCTTGCGGTATGGCTAATGGGTGTGTCTTTACAAACTTCTGGATATGATGCTGTTCTTGGCATCAATCAAACTCTTGCGACACAAAATACAATATGTGCTTTATTAGGTTGGGTTCCAGCATTAGTGTGTATAGCTATGGCCTACTTTGCATATAAATGCAACATTCAAGAAGAATATAAAACTGAACAAATTAACTCCGAGACAAATAAACAA
Source organism: Candidatus Colivicinus equi (assembly GCA_018064825.1). Classification (GTDB taxonomy): domain Bacteria; phylum Bacillota_I; class Bacilli_A; order Erysipelotrichales; family Erysipelotrichaceae; genus Colivicinus; species Colivicinus equi. The sequence continues at coordinate 12 of JAGHUL010000098.1, read as the reverse complement.
TAGTACAACAAA
>JAGHUL010000020.1 GCA_018064825.1 Candidatus Colivicinus equi | reverse complement strand
TTAATGATTATGATACTGTTAATATGTACATAAATACTTTGCATAGTTATTACTACATTATGTGGGAATCAACTTGGAATGTAAGCATGTGTGTAAAATAGCCTTACATTCCACACTTATTACCACAAATTAAGGTTTTTGAAGTTCTAGTCAAAACAATGGCTGAAACTTTTATTTTTCTTAAGTTTTATACATACATTTAGTTAACTTATCATAGTTATTAAGACATATTTTGTGTTTTTGAGTATACAAAAATAACTTTCATAAAAGAAACTTTTCAGGGTTATTAAGACAATTCTATATATTCATTAAATGGCGATATAGAAGATGTGTTTACAGTATTAAACAACATTGCTGGTTCAAACGCAATATACTTTAAACAAATATCTTCTGTATATTGCGTTTGAATGCATATATAAGCTTATTTATGCTTAGATCATGATGTATATATTAATTTAATTAATGATTATGATACTGTTAATATGTACATAAATACTTTGCATAGTTATTACTACATTATGTGGGAATCAACTTGGAATGTAAGCAATGTGCAAAAAGTTGTAGCCTTTTTTGAAATTTTACGTATATACTTTTGTATGAAAAAGAATGATGTGAAGAAATTAGAATTTTTAGTAAAAAACATCAAAGATGCTATTTTGTGGTGAAACTCTCACCACTTTTTTATACTTGGGGGTAAGTATTATGACAAATGATGAAAAATACAATATTGAGGTTGACATAGTCAGCATAGTGGCGATTGCCTTAGCAATTGCGCTTAGACTAATTGATTTTACAAGTCAAACACTAAATATGAAGACTTATATTGTGTTAACTTCTTCAGCGTTACTTGTAGCGGCTATTTATGTAATATATGGTCGTAAACAAGCGGTTGATATGTATTATAAGTTGTTTATAGTTTTGTTTACCATTGGTAGTGGTATTGCAATTATTACTCCATTTATTGATGTTTTTAATGGTAGCGATAGTCATGGTAGCGTACTAATTTCTAGAGTATATCTAGCATTTAATATCATTGTCTTTTTATGCGGTGTTATTTTAACTATCGATAAAAAACTTAATAAGAAGGGTGCTCTATATGTCGCAAATACCATTTTCCTTATTAATGCATTTAAAGTTATTAGAGCTATTGTTTCTGTAGGTACTGCAAGTTATATTACGGCAAACATCGGCAACTTATTAATGGCTTATATTATATGTTCGTTTGTTAGATATAGATATGAACGTATTGAAAAAGAAATATCTGAGACAACAATTTAATAATCAATATTATTAGAATATACTATACAAAAGATATGGCCTCATTACCACTTAAGATGTGATGCACGGGTAGATGAAGAATCATATCTTTTTTGTTGAGTGTGGGTAATTGTTGCATTAAGTGTTTGTAATGCATATGTTTAACTTTAGAAAAAAAGTATATAAAAATAAACAAAATATGTTTATTTTTCACTAATAATTGCTATAATATAAACAGAAGAGGTGATGATAACTATGTTTGAGAAAAATCTTAAGTATTATCGTTTAAAGAAAAATATGAGTATGAAGGATTTAGCTTCAGCATGTGGTGTTACTCCGATGGCTATTTCATATTATGAGAGCGGTAAACGAAAACCAGATATGAATACTATTAATAAGCTTGCAGAAGCATTAGGCATTTATGTAGTTGATTTCTTGTCTTCAAGGAACAACAATCTTTTATTTAAGCATTGTGAGTTCAGAAAGGATTCTATTTTAACTAAAGCTCAACAGGACTATGTAATAGAATCAGTGGAAGAATATTTTAGTAGATTTTTTGATGCAGTTGAGTGTCTTGGTGGGAATCCTCTTCCAAAACCATTAGAATGTCATACTTTGAAACGTTCAGAAGATCCAGAAGAAGATGCTAAACAGTTGAGGGCTTATTTGGGGCTTCATAAGGAAGGGCCAATAGATGAACTTGTTGGTATTCTAGAGAATAAAGGAATACTTATTTTTGAACTTGATATAGATAATGACCATTTCTCTGGAATGAATGGTTTTGTTAATGATTATCCTTATGTTGTAATTAAGCAGAAAATGTCTCCAGAGAGAAAACGCACAACAATTTTGCATGAGCTTGCTCATTTATTGTTTGTATGGGATGAGAGAAGTGATTACGAAAACGAAGTTACTGCAATTGCAGGAGCAGCTCTTATTTCTAAAAATGACTTGATCAGGGAACTTGGTATTCATAAAACAGCATTAACTAAAGATATGACTCTTGTTTGCCGTGAATATGGTATATCTATGTATCTTTTAGTGAAGCGTGCTTCTATCGTTGGCATTATTTCTAATTCCTTAGAAAAAGAGTTTTACATAAGAGCTAATAAGGCTAACTGGCGAAAAGAAGAACCTCAACGAGTAAGAAATATTGAAAAACCATTATTGTTTAATCAGTTGGTATATAGGGCGGTAAATGAAGAAGGAATCAGTCTGCAAAGAGGTGCTGAGTTATTGAAGATTCCTGTTTCTGAAATGAATGAGTATTGTGGTGTAGTGGAGGTATAAGGCTTGGAGTATATTAGCAGTGATACGAATATCTGGTTAGATTTCAACGCAATTTCAAGAATAGATTTTCCTTTTAGATTACCCTTTACATATATCATGTTCAAGGAAGCGTTACGAAAAGAAATTGTTAATCCACCAGAATTAATTGACAGTCTTTTACAAAGAGGTCTTATAGGCGTAGAGCTAGCTATAGACGAATTTTCGTATGCAGAAGAACTTGGAAGAAAATATGTTAAACTTTCTGGATATGATAGAATCGCGTTATCGATAGCCAAGATTAGGAAAATACCCTTGTTGACAGGCGATGATCCACTTAGAAAAGCAGCAATAAAAGAGCAAGTTGAAACATTTGGTACAATTGGGCTATTGGATAGATTGTATAACAATGAGCATATTACTAAAGTTGAGTACCAATATTGCTTAGAAAACTTTATAAAACATACAGAACGGCGTCTTCCAATAGATGAACTACAAAAGAGATTAGATTCTCTTTAACAAATCTTATTATCTACGACCTATAAATAGAAACAATTAAATCGGTGATAATGAGGTTGTAAATTATTATATGTTATATTCGCTTATGCGTATATATAAAAAACGCTAGCATTATTGCGAGTAATGCTAGCATGTCATGTTGTTTGATCAACAACTATGTATTGATATTTTAGCATGGCACTGAAACTTAGGCAATCATTATTTGCCTGGAAAGGAGGGCCATGCGATGGTTCAATTATCTATATATATGTAATCTGCTCTTCGGTATTTTTTAAGCCCGAAGGGCTAGGAGGTAAATTTTGTTATGAAATTTACTGACGAGAAGATTATTAAACGTGAACTAAAAGACGTCTTTGGATCATATATGCTTAAAGACGCAGAATGCGATTTTGATAACTATGACATTCCGTTTGTGGATGTTCCTGAAGATATCAAATTGCCAGAAAGACTTGTTTCTTATTCTAAGATAGGGACAAGCAATCTTGATGGAAATACATTTATACATTTCTATCAAGACGACTATACGTTTGATGGATTATATGGTGTATGGAATTCATTACTATATGATCATCAAACAAACAAAGGATTCTCTCTTGATAAGTTTGCTGGCTCTGGAGGTATTATTTGCCCAGACTATTCACTTTACGGAGACTTTCCTGAAGCTCAAAAGATATGGAATACATATCGTAGTAGAGCAATAGGCTGTTACATCAATAGCATTGGCGGTGTAGCAATTCCAAATTTCCATGCTAATGGCCCTGATAGTTACCATTATTGTTTTGGAGGCTTGAGAAAACATACTATTGTTGCAGTTAGTACGGTAGGGTGTTTAAGATCTAGTGTTGATAAATTCTTGTTCTTACAAGACTTAGAAGAATTAATCAAAAGGATTGAACCTAGATTAATAATTCTTTATGGCAACGAGAACAAAGAAGTATTAGAACTATTTAAGAAGTACAATCAGAACTATTTGTTCTTTCCTTCAGATATATCTGAAGCTCATGGAGATGCTAATCATGGGAATGAAAGCAAATAGCGGATACTTCTCAAAAACAGCAGGTGCATTAAAATACAAATTAAAGATTCAATTCTTCGGAATCAAAGAAACGATATCAAAGTTGCCTGTTAATCCAAAAACGCTGCTAAATAACGGGTGGAAAGAAACAACTCATCCAAACGCAGCAAAAACCGGTAAGCATTTAGAATTTACACAGAATAAAACAAACTTAGTGGTAAAATTTGATAAAGGCAATCCCAATGAAAACGGCTTTAAAAGTAAAGATCACTACCATATTGTAAATCCAAATGCCACAGGTAACAAAGATTTATATTTAGACAAAAATGGTAAGCCTACCAAAAAAGGATCAAAAGCATCACATATTATTGTTAAATCAAGGAGAAAATAATGACAATTAATGAACTATTAAAAAAGTATTCTTTCCACGATAGTTCTATTGAAAAAATAGAATACTGTGAAAAAGATGAGTTATTAACATTTACTATTGATTTCTGTTTCTGGTTACAAAGTGATTTTGTAGAAGGAAACAAAGAAAACGGATTAATTAAACTTATTTTTCATAATGTAAAACAATATAACAATCTATCAGGTGATATTGATAGTTTTGAAATTCTAGATGCCGTTGAAACAAAAGGCGGTGTATTGTTAAATGTTTCTGACGCATTTAATCGTAAGTATTATGAAATAGCAATTGAGTCCAATGATGTAGATTTTGTTCTTTGTAAATAATCAAACAGCTAATAACTTGTAATAATTCTTGACACTTTTTTGATAAAAGTGTCATTTTGAAGAAACGATATATAAGTATCGCAAACAATATTATGAAGCTATTGATTCTTGTCATAATAACGGAAACGCAAATGTTTTCATCAGTTTCATGTTAAAAGTAATTAAAGAGACAATTATAAATACTACCCAGAAAAAAACAAGAATCCAAACTTTACAAGAAATGAACTTGCAAAGATTATAGGTATTACTAGTGATGGCGTTAAATATAATTTAGATAAGTTAAAGAAAGATAATATAATCGAAAGAATCGGTCCTGATAAAGGTGGTTATTGGAAAATTATTAGAAATCAGAATTAATAAAAAATGATATTATATTTGTATTAAATGTGACCTAAGCATATTAATTTACGAGTAGATAGATGAAAGGAGTGTTATGGAGGATAGTAAAATTATTGAGTTATATTTTGCTAGAGACGAGAAAGCCATATATGAGACACAGATTAAGTATGGTCCTTATTGTTATGCAATTAGCTATAACATCTTACATAACAATGAGGATAGTGAGGAATGTGTTTCAGATACCTATCTAGATACATGGAATGCTATCCCGCCTCATAGACCATCTATCTTGTCTACTTTTATAGGTAAGATCACTAGAAGAATATCTATTGATAAGTATCGTAAATTAAATGCTAAGAAAAGAGCTAATGAAGAACTAGAACTATCTTTTGATGAACTAGAAGAATGTCTTGCATCAGATACTAGTGTTCAAGATAAGATAGATGAAGAACATCTAGTAGATTCCATCAATTCATTTTTAGCAAGCATTAAGAAAGAAGATAGAAAGATCTTTGTATGTAGATATTTTTACTTTGATTCAATTGATGATATTACAAATAGATTTAATTATTCTGAATCAAAAGTAAAAATGATACTTAAACGTACAAGAGATAAATTAAGAGATTATCTCATTAAGGAAGGTTACACAATATGAAGAATAATAAATTAATAGATGCATTGGGTAATATAGATGATAAATATATTAAAGAAGCTCATGAAAAAAAGAAGTTTGTTTTTGATTTTGCCTTTGTAGGTAAATTAGCGACTGCAGCAATATGCCTATTACTAGTAATAGCAATAATACCAAATCTATTTAGAATGGGCGGATCGCCAAAAGAAGCAAATGGTACTGCAGCTACTACAGAAGCATACGACGTATATGAAGATGCACCAATGGCAGAAGAAGGTTTCTATACAGATACAGCTGATATTAAACCGATAGAAGATAATAAAAAGATTATTGTAACAGGTAATCTAAATGCAGAAACATTAGAATTCGATAATGTAATAAGCAATTTAGAAGCCAATGTAAATAAATATGGTGGCTATATACAAAACTCTTCTATAAGCACAAATATGGATGATAGAAGATACTATAATGCATGTATTAGAATTCCTGCTGAATCATATAATGACTTCTTATCTACAACAAAAGCTGATGTGAATGTAACATACTACAGTGAAAATACTGATGACATTACAGATACATATACTGACTTAGAAGCAAGAATTAATTCATTAAAAGAAGAAGAGAAAAAAGTATTAGAGTTCTATGATCAAGCTACTAACTTAGAAGAATTAATGTCTATAGAGAATAGATTAACTGATATTAGATATGAAATAGATTCATTGCAAACTAGAATAAAGAATTATGATTTATTAGTTAATTATTCAACATTAAATATTAGTATTGTAGAAACAAAAGTGTATACAAAGACTAATGATAATTTCTTTTCTAAATTAGGTTTAAACTTTGTGAATGGTTGGTCTAATTTCATTAATGTAATAGAAGACATAGTATTAGGTATTGTATATAACTTATGGATTGTATTACTAATTGTAGTAATCATTATAGGAATTGTCATATACAAGAAAAAGAGAAATAATAAATAGTGTAAAGGAACTTAATCTCATGGCAAAAACAAAGGAAGAATTATCTCAAATAAAAAAAGAATTTGAAACTTTAACTACTAAATTAAAAGAGCTATCTGAAGATGAATTAAAAATGATTACAGGTGGCGAACATGGTGGCATAAAACCAGGCGGATCTCACGTTTTACTTGAAGCTGAAGAATTTGCTCTAGAAGAAACACATACAATGTAGTTTCAAGTAAATGCAACATTAGTTACAAACAGATATCAAGCGAAGGACACTTCGCTTTTTTTGATGTAATAAACTTTGAAGTGCCAAACACATGTTTCATAATAGAATATAGATAGAAATTGTGATATATTATGGGCTTTATATCGTTTAACGAAAAATACTACCAAGAGAAACTTGAAGACTATGAAAACAAGAGTCTTTCTGATTCTGAGATTTATGAAGTAAAGCAACTTTTAAAAATACTGGATGATCTTGTTGACGAAGGATATACAAACCTAAATGAGAGAATGGAAGCAGATTTCTCATGTATAACAAGGTTGAGAAATATTCTTCATAAGAGTAATGCAGAGCCTTTTGTTATTGAACACAAGAGACTATCAAATACTACATACAGCAAGGAAGAATATGAGCTTCAGGATGTACTTGAAAACCTTATTGATGAAGTTAAATATCATAACAATGTTTCTACCAATCCATTTATTGAAGAAATATATAGATACTGTAATTGGATTAATAGGGAAGAAGATACAGCATATGTCTTTCTAATAAGAGATGCTTTATTGCCTTATACATTCTTTAGCGCAAGAAAAAAGGATAACATCTATCCATGGTTAATTAGTCGTAGATTTCTTGAAGACATAACAAAAACAGAAGATGTAGATGATGATATCCGCCTTCCTCTATATGATGCATTAGAATGTGGTTATATAGATTTTGATGATTATTTTTCTTTTTGCAAAAAGAGAATACTTAAGGTATTAGATGAACATCAAGAATTAAAAAAGGTTCTTCTTGATTTACTTGGTTCTATAAAACAGAAGAAGATTATGGCGATTGAATCGGGATATATGGGAACAATGCCTATGTTGTTGAAGGCACTAGATAATAGGGTGGACTTCAGAATGTTTACAACTGCTCCTTTTCTATATGATACCTACAAAGACAAGATTCTTTGTCAGAAATATGAAGATGTCCGTAGATTTGAGACTTTATATTCACAAGATCTATTATTGGAATATTCTTCGTATCACAATGGAAAGTTCTATGTGAAGGTTTCTACAGACAAGCTCGTACGTGATAAATCACTTTCGGAAATAAAGAAATATGTAATTTAATAATAAAAAAGGATGTATTTAAGGCCTCATCCTAGCCGTAATATAAAGAAAAGGTGTTTTGACGAACACCTTTTCTGATACCATGAATCAATAATATTATAGCATACTAGAAAATATGATTGATAAAATAGTCCATTAAAATTGCTCTATTGTTGAACTGGTTCTATAACCATATGATTACTAGCCACAATATAAAGAAAAGGTGTTTAGCAGAACACCTTTTCTTCTTATGAATGTAACAAGGTAATTATAGCACAAAATATTAATTAGAAAATTAATCTATTTCGCTATATTTAATGAATTACTTGAAGTATCTATCTAGTAAGCCTTTAAGAGCTTTACCATGTCTAGCTTCATCTCTAGCCATTTCATGTACTGTATCATGAATTGCATCTAGATTATACTTCTTAGCTACCTTAGCTAATTCTGTTTTACCAGCCGTAGCACCGAATTCACATTCAACTCTCCATGCAAGATTTTTCTTTGTAGAATCTGTCATGTTTGGTTCTAAGTATGAGCCTAATAATTCAGCAAACTTTGCAGCATGTTCAGCTTCTTCATAAGCTGCTTTTTCCCAATA
>JAGHUL010000082.1 GCA_018064825.1 Candidatus Colivicinus equi | reverse complement strand
CCAAATATCTTAATCAATTGAAACTTCATTAATGACCAAGAACCAATATGACCGCTTGGAATTAAATCCCATATTTGAGAAATAATTCTATATTTTGCAGGAATATTAAACATTGACAAGAACATTAATACAACCATTGCTGCTGTAGATGCTGCGTGATTGTTTGTCGCAATTGAAAGTAATAATGCAAAACCGACATATGTAAATGATGCAGTAAGTAGTTGACCATACATAATCCACATAGAATCACCCATAGAAAGTGAATATAAAGATGTTGGCATGTGTATTTGTATCATCGCATTATATCCATCTATTCCATAAACCACTAAATTAACACCAACAATTGCTGCATACATAATAGTAGGAACGATAAAACCTACAGTTAAAGAAGCTAATACTTTAGCCGTAAATAATTTATCTCTTCCGTATTTACTTGAAAATAATATTTGATCTGCTCCTGTTACTTTTTCATCCGCAAATACACCGGTAATCGCTAAAGCTATAAGTATTAATATCGCAAAATTCAATACATAAACAACATGGTAAACTTCTGAATAAGCATCATCTCTTTGATATATAAATGGTTTATTAATTTCATTTTCTCTATTTAACCAATATTGTCTTTCGCCTTCAGTAAGGTTATCTACATCAAATTCTCTTTGTAGTTGTTTTAGTCTACCTTCATATATTTCAGATGCGCTAATATCTTCAAAATCTTCTGAATTTAAACAATATTTGATGAATTCATTTACGTCATAATAAGTGTCACTTTTTCTATTTTCATAGAATTCTTGAAATAGCGAATCATCTAATGTCCTTCCCGAAATAGAATCTTTTTGTTTAATAGCATTAATAGAGCCAGTAATCATTGGAGTTACTGATATCGCTAGAGAAAAGGCAAGCAAAAGAACAAATGCTAATACAAAGAATTTTTGTGAGAATATTTTCTTTATTTCATATTTATACAGTCTAAACACTATTCTTCACCTCCAAAAATATCTAAATAAAAGGCTTCTAAATCTTTTCCTGCTTCTTCTTCTTTTCCATCAAAAACAACTCTACCATCTTTGATTACTATAATTCTGTCTGCAATCTTTTCTATATCAGAAACAATGTGTGTTGATAATAAAACGATATTATCTTTACCAAGTTCCGCAATAATATTTCTAAATCTAACTCTTTCTTTTGGATCTAATCCTGCAGTTGGTTCATCTAAAATAATTACTTCTGGTTCATTCAATAAAGTTTGAGCTATCCCTAGCCTTTGTTTCATACCTCCAGAAAATGTTTTTATCTTTTGCTTTCTGTTGTCAAATAACCCTACAGATTTTAATAATTCTATGCTTTTCTTTTTAGAATCAATGTTATCTAATCCCTTTAAAGCTGACATATACATTAGAAAATCCATAGCAGTAAAATCAGGATAATAGCCAAAGTCTTGTGGCAAATATCCTAGTACATTTCTATACTCTTCTTTTGAAACATCGATACCATCATAAGTAATATCTCCTTCAGTCGGAGATAAGATACCACACATCATTCTCATAAGCGTTGACTTGCCAGCACCATTAGCACCTAGCAATCCAATTACACCCTTGTGTAATGTGAAAGAAATGTTATCATTCGCTTTTTTATTCTTGTACTCTTTTGTAACATTTCTTACTGTAAGTTCCATACATATTCCTCCAATCCATTAATATAATTTCTACTCTCAATAATTGATAACGCTATTAACATCGACAATATTCCAATATAACAATAAGAATTAATAAATATCGGTAATGGATTATCAACTAAATACAGTGTTAGAAGGCAAATAATAGAAGATGCTACTAAACAATACTTAATTCCATCTTTTCTGAATTTCTTTAGAATCAATAGATTTAGATAAATGTTTGTGAAATAAGGTATGAAGAAAAAACTAATAATTTGAGATAAAGATTCATTATTGATCCTTGATGTGCATATTGCCATAATCAATATCAACGTAATTGTAAATACTGACATTATTAACATTCTTGCTAATACAACCATCTTTAATGAATATAGTGATGCCATTTCTAATTCTTCCATTCTACAAGCACGAGAAGCGTCTATTATGGCAATTAGTAATAGAGAAAAAAATGGAACACCAGCAGCTAAAGCAATATACTGTTTTGCATTATTTGATGAAAGAAGCAAAAATAATAAGATACCAAAATAAATAAGGCAACTAATATATACTTTTGAACTGATTAATTTGAACTGACTAATGATAAAACTAAATAATGATGTATTTGGTTTTTTTATTGTTCTAATAAATCTAATTTTGTTTTTACTAGTCACATCATATGCGTTATGCAACTCTTTTATCATTTGCCTATTATTCATCCTCGTATACCTCCTTTAGATTGGCTAGTGCTTTCTTAATTCTTCTATTTATCACAAATCTGGAAACTCCATAATGCTTAGCTATATCATTTATTGATTCTTCATTGGTGTATCTAAGAAACAATAATTCTCTTTCTTCTTCATTAAGTTTATCCAGTGCTTCATCAATATAGTTTCTTTCTATTGATGGCGTAGGAATATCCTCTTTTAGTTCACATTCTGGTTTTCTTCTAAAGTAATCGAAACAGAGATTTCTTGCGATGGTATACAAATAATTCATTTGCTTGCCCATGTCTTTATAATCTTTTGTACTTAAAAACTTCAGAAATGTTTCCTGTGTAATATCTTCTGCTACATGTTTGTCCCGGGTTTTCATATAGCAGTATTTGAACAATTTGTCATACTGTTCTTCTATCTTCACTTGTGCCTCCATTATGTATAACGAAAAAACAACTGAAATGTGCGACATTTTAGTTGTTTTTATGTTTTATTAATAGTTCATATTACGTTCGCTTTTTTTGATAAAAAACAAATCCATCTTCTTCTTTTACTACTGTGTATCCAATTTTTTGATAAAACGAATTTGTCCTTATATTCCAACTAGGAGTATCTAAATTAATTTGTTGAATATGAGGGAAATACGCCTCTATACTTTTCATCAGTTTAATGCCATAACCTTTTTTATGAAAAACACTATCAACAAATATTCTTCCAACATATAGGTGCTGTAAATTATCATCTATAAATATAATAGCTGCACCAACCATTTTATTATCAGATATAGCTTTATATAAATGACCTTCATCAGCCATTTGTTTATGCCAAACTAAAGAATCGTAATCAGGTGGATAGTCTCCCCTTTTTCCACCTACATTTATATCTGTAAGAAAGGCACGTTTAGACATCTCAACAATGCTTTCTATATCGACTTCATTTGCTTTTTCTATTCTCATACTTTCATCTGATTTATCTTTTTACAATAATTTCTCATAAACATCATGAAGATACTTTTTACCATGAAACTCTTCATAGTATGATTCTTCGGTTTTTACAAATCCTTGTTTCAAGATTGTTTTAATAGAAGGAATATTATCAATTGAAATATGCGCATATATTTTTTTAACATACATAATAATCTTTGCGTATTCAATTATCTGTTCTAATGCTTCAGTTGCATATCCCTGTCTCCAGTACGTTGGAAATAGATCATATCCCATTTCTACTTCACCAGTTTCTTTGTTCCAACAATGAAAGCCACAAGTTCCTATACTTTCACCGGTGCTTTTAAGAACTATTATCCATCTATGTTGATTTCTTGGCACTTGTTCTAGATAGAAATCAATCCATTGCTTTGCTTCATTTACTGAAGTACATGGTTCTGCGCCATATAAGTATCTATTAACATCTTCATTTGAAAATTCCTTATATAAGAATTCAGCATCATCATAACTGATGCATTTAAGAAGTAATCTATCTGCATCTAAATCTATAAACATTTTTATAACCTCTATTAACAATAACTATAAATGCATCATTGTATATTTATTGTGATTTTACTAATCTTTCTTTTCTTTACAAATTCCTATTGCCTCTCCTATTAACATGCCTATACTAATTCCTAAACCCAAGTTTATATGTAATGCAGAAGCAACGGCTACACCAAAGCACATGCCAATTGCCATGCCCTCAGAACAATATGTTTTCTTCTCGTTTTTAAAATTAGCACATATAATAGCTAAGCATATTCCAATAATAATAAATGGTAATGCACCTAATAAAAAATCTTTCATATATCCTCCTTAACGTATACCTCATTATCCCTTTTTAATTGGATGTCTAATAACTGTTTTTAATTTATCTGGTGCAACTTTTCTTGCATCTGATAAATATATTTCGTGATGTAATCTTGTATCTGAAAAATCATTTTCATAGCCATTATCTTCAAGATATTTATCCATAATGGCTACTGTTGCTGGCTCGTCATCATAAGAACCGTGATGCATTATTTGAACACATAGCCCTTCTTTGATTGTTAGAAACTCTGCTTTAGAACAATCGATCTTTTTCTTTATGGCTACAGTTTCTTTTGCCCAAGCAAAATCTTTCTTTGTTATGAAATCTGGAAGTCTAATAATAGATATCCAATTGAATAATTCTTTATTTGTATAATCTACGCCATCTATACCATCTTGCCACCAGAATCCTTCTAGAGGTGGAACTACATAATCAAAGAAACCTTCAATCTTGTAATCAGTCTTATAAGACATTTTCAATGTATAGGCTATAGAATATAAAACGCCAATAGCTTTTTGGTAGTCGCCATCTTGATCATTAGGATTACCTTTGCCTCTTATAGCAATATAGTTAGCCTTAGGAACATCTACTATTTCAGGTTTGTTCTTTGGTAAATAGAATTCTTTATATTCTTTCTTAAAATCAAATGACATTTTATTGTCTCCACTACTTCTTATATATCTCCATAAATTGAGTTACATGTTTCTCAATCTTTTTCATTACTTCTTTTTCTCTTTCAGGATATCTATCACATAGATTTATCCAAGCCGTTACAGGGAAAGCAAATTGGCTAGCCATAATCTCTATATCTTTATCTACTAAGATATTATTTTCTATTAGAACTTTAATAAGAGATTTATTGTAATCTAAAACATTGGTATAAATATGTTTATTTTGAACTTCACATATTTGTGGATTACGATATTGTTCGATTGTTAATAGCCTTCTAACTTTAACTATTTTTTCGTTATGAATAAGAAACTTGGTTTGTTCTTGTACCAGTTTAGTTATATATTTTGCAGATAATTTTGAAAGATTAACATCATTAGAAAATATAGAACCTTTATTATACTCATTAGTTAGCCTTGCAATTAACGAATCTAAAATATCTTGTTTATTTTTATAGTGATCATACAAGGAAGGCTTTTTTATGCCTACAGCGGTTGCTATCTGTTCTGTAGAAGTTGCCTCATATCCATATTTAGAAAACAAATCTAATGCTGCAAATAATATTTTCTCTTTAGTAGATATCTTTTCCATTTTGCTTTCCCTGCTTTGCATTAATGCTTAATCATTTTACCTAACGCTTGTTAGGATGTCAAATTTTAAAATTATTAATTTCATATATCAGATTTAGGTATTCCGTATAAATTATAATCAGCCAAGTTGAAACCACGTGTAAATCTATACTTCAACAATCTAAATACTAATCCTCTTTTTTTTATATGATAATTGAAAAACAAAAATGATAACATCAATGAGTTTTAATTATATGTAGTTATATGTAAAATGAAATATAGAAATAAGATGAGGAGATAACAATTATGGGAAATGCATTCTGGTTTTCATGGGAAGTAGATTTCATTGTATTTCTACAAAGCAAAATAACTTCAATTCTACAAAAAATATTTGAATTCATCACTTTTTTTGGTGATGTTTACGCTATGATTATTATTATTGGCTTTCTTTATTGGGGCTATAAAAAAGAACTCGGAAAAAAGATTGCGACTTATGCTGTATCAGCGCTTATCGTTTCTATCTCGCTTAATAACATCGTTATGAGACGTCGTCCATATTTTGATCATAAGGATATTAAATGCTTAAAGCCAAGATCAAGTGAAGGCGATATATATGACACCGTAGCACAAGGATACTCTTTTCCTAGCGGCCACTCTGTTGATTCGGTTACTACTTACGGAGTACTTGGTGTTAACACAAAAAGTAAGTTATTAAAAACTATTCTTATTGTTATTGTTCCTATTGTAATTGGTCTATCAAGGCTTGCGCTAGGAGTTCACTATCCTACTGATATTCTTGCTGGATGGGCAATTGCTAGTTTGGTTGTCTTTGTTGTTTCAAAAATCAAGAATAAAAAAGCTTTATATCTAGGAGTGTTACTTCTAGGGATTATCGGTTGTTTCTTTAACAGGAGTGATGATTACTTCTCAGCACTCGGAATTGCTTTTGGATTCTTTAGCGCCTTTATCTTTGAAGAAAAATACGTTAACTTCACCAATACCAAAAATGTCATGAATATGATTATTAGAACCATTGGTGGTGTTATGTTGTTTGTTATATTAGATACAGTATTGAAACTACCTTTCTCAAGTGAATTTCTAACTTCTGGAACTATGGCTTCTTTTCTAGTAAGAACAGCAAGATATGCAATAGCAAGTTTTGCACTAATCGGTATATATCCAATGTGTTTCAAAACAATTGATAAAATCTTCTCAAAAACTATATAACATCCAAATTTTCATCTCTCTAATAGAACTATTTAATAGTAATTCTTCCTTGCGATTCGGCGTATTGTTCGCCAATCTTGCCATCAAGAGCATTGCTGATATAGTCAACAACCACCTCATCTAAAGCAATACCTGTATCAAAACCTTTGCCTTCATCATAAGCCTTCTTTAAAGCGTAATAAGTATCACCGCCAGAAGCGCAGAAGTTGTTTGTCACAATTGCATACTTAGCGTTTTCATCAAATGGATTTCCATTGATTGATTGAACAGTAACTCTATTTATTGAATTAGGTCCACAATATGTTGAATTTGGATATTCTTCACCCGCATCATATGCGATTGATGAATCGACTACGAACTCTATACCAGCAACCTGTGGGAAACCACCTAATGGATCAGGAACTGCATATGTCGAAGCTTCTAAAGCCTCTAATAATTCGGCACCTGTGCAATAGCTGACCGACAATGTGTTACCAAACGGCAATACATTGTTTATGTCTTTCATAGAAATGCCACCTTCAGCGATACTAGCTCTAATACCGCCACCATTAGTTACTACAACTATATTTTCATCCTCGACATCAATAGAGCCATCTTTCAATATTCCCCAAAGCATTGCATCGGTGATTAAATCAGCTAAATTAGTTTCTTTTGATCTAACATCTTCTTTAACACCATTTAATATAAAATTTGTATTCGCAAATATAGAACTATATTTCTCATCAATTTCCTTCATATAATTTTGAGCGGAATCTAATACTGGAATATCAGCTTCAATATCGTTTAAACCATATAAGAAATTACTTTCAATAGTTTTTGTCTTATTATCAATAACAATAACACCAATGTATTGAGCTTTTGTGCCTGTTGATTGAATAGGTTCGCCATTACTGCCGGCTTCCATTATCGTATGTGAGTGACCATCAATGATAAAGTCGATACCAGTTGTATTAGCGTATACATCTTCAGACTTATGTTTTTCAGATGAAGCATCAACACCTAAGTGACTCAAACAAATAACTAAATCAGCTTCCGAATGCAATAGATCAGCTTCTTTTTGAGCAACGTCATATAGGTCTTGGCCTTCAGTGAAAGTTAAATCTTGAACATAATTTAAACTAACTTTTGTTTGTGTTTCTGGAGTCAACAAACCAAAGAAACCGATTTTTAAATCGCCAACTTTTGCGATTACTTCTGAATCAAACAAAGTATCATCGCCTTTATATACATTAGAACATATTACTTTGAATCTTTTCCCTTCAAAATTAGATCTTAATGAATCAACGCCATAATCAAATTCATGATTGCCTAAGCCAACAATATCGTACCCACATTGATCCATTAAATCAGTAGCAGCAGCACCATGATTTAACGAAACATAAATACTGCCTTGAGAAAAGTCGCCATCATCTACTAAGATGACAGTCGCGTCCAAATTTTCAAAATGTTTTTTAGCAGCTGCTATAGCAGCATAACCTTCTAAACCACCATCTACATCGCCAGTTTCGATAAAGCCACCATGAATATCATTTGTATGTAAAATGATGCTCTTTCCAGCATACTCGCCAGTACCATTGTTTTCTTCAATAGTGATTGTTTCAACTATTCCTTGTTTTTCACTTGAACAACCAACTAAAGAAATAATAATAAATAACGATAATAATAAACCTATAATTTTTTTCATAAAAATCATCCTTTTCATACATATTCTAGCATACGAAAAATATTTAATTAATCAAATCAAAACTCACAAATTATGCAAGAGAATTTATTATGCCTCAACGGTTTTTGTTTTTTCTTTCCAAAAAAATACACAATTGTTACTAACTATTGCTTATTAATGTCTATAAATATTATTTAATCCTATTTCTTCTTGCTGCAAATTCGTATACTTCGTTATCTTGCCTTGTGCCAATGACAATTATGTACATTATTGAATCTACTCTAATTAATTTATATACGACTCTAATACCCTTATTTCTTATTTTTATTTTTAGATATCCTGTTAAATCTGTATTTCCTTTTCTACCTAATGGTTTTCCATATCCCCCTTCATAATCGGGTAACGGATTTTGTGAAACCTTTTTAATAGCTTTTAAAACCAGCTGTCTACAACTATTATCTAATTTATACAAGTCTTTTAATGCTAACGGTGAATACTTAACTACATATTTCATTCAATTTCTACCTTCTCAAAATCGCTTGTATCAACTCCAAACATTTTTTCAACTTCTTCTTGCGAGAAAGTGTCTTTCATATTTCCATCAAAATCTTGCATTCTATCTACAGCAGTCAATAGTAATCTAGCATCATTGATTTCATCTACCATCTTCATATATTCATCAACAGATACAAGCACACATTCAGGAGCATTATTTTTTACAACTATCTTAGTTCCAACTTTCTTTACATTATCAAATATTTTTCCAGCTTGGCCTCTATTAAACTCTGAAAAAGATACCATACTATCAAGTGTTAAACCATAATTAGCCATAATTCAATTACCTCTTTATACGAATTATTATACTAGATAATTATTGTTATAACAACAATATATTTATTGTTATTTCAACAACATTATGTGCTATAACATATAAAAAGTCCCTCCAGTTTATCTTTTGGGACTCAGTTCACATTAGCTTAACGACTATTCACTCATTATTCTTTGTATGTTTAGATATTATTTAAAAACAACTTTTATTGAAAAATGGGCATCTATCCTTTATACATTGTTTATTATAATTTGTGAACTCGCATTTGATTTTGTTTAATTCCATTTCTATATCATATTTGTTTTTAATATGTTCTACAGCTGTCGATATAGAAAGAAAAGCATTTCTTTTGCAACATCTTGGCCCACCTATTTTAGACATCTTACTAATAACTGAAGATGTATATTCCATATCATCTGAATAATAATGATTATCTGTTAATGGACCTACTTCGTGAATTATTGATAACACTGCGCCTAATGATGCAGTTGATCCACACATTCCCCAATATCCACACATTGCCCCGGGCATCTTGATAGTTCTTTCTTTTAATGCTTCAAGTCCTTTTTCAATATCAATATTTCCACCCGCATTTTTATAAGCAATCATAAAAGATGCCCCATCAAGGTAGTGGTGTTCAGGACCATGAATATTGATATAGTCTTTATGCATAATGCATTTAGCTATCTCAATAGGATTCTTACTTGTTTGTTTTAATATATCTTCTTTTATTAATTTATATTTTTCTTCTAAAGTGTATTCCATATTATGTAACTAATAATTGTTTTCTACTACAGGCCTTACAACAATCTCCTGTAATAAACCATCTTTATTATTTATTGCATAAACAATTGCATCCGCAATAGTATCAGCTCTTAGATAATCATCTCTATTAATAGTTCTGAAGTTTGTATCAACTCCTCCAGGATATATAGCAGTTACTACGATACCTTTATCTTTAACTTCTTT
>JAGHUL010000106.1 GCA_018064825.1 Candidatus Colivicinus equi | reverse complement strand
TATATATATTTTATCTTATTCATATATGTTTACGAAGTACTTATGAAAAAGTATACAAAAATCGATAATATTTTATTGAAAAAAGAGTTAGATATATTCTTAATAAATGTGATTCTTTATGTTTCCTACACAAAATCAAGAAATCCATTGTTTTAGGAATAATGCTTATAACGACAATTAGAAGCACTATTTATTTAAATACTGATTCATCGCTTGTATCTAATGCGTATTCGCTTTTACTATCTCCTACGTTTTCACCCGTAAAAGTACTAGTTGTTGGAGTATCAGTAAAGACGCTACGAAAAACCTCACCAAATACTCTTCTTGTAATATCTCCTTTAGATTCTGGAGCAGGAATTAAATCAAAGTTAATATCTATTTTACCGCCACCAACTATAGTATCAATTTCATTATCATCTAGTTCTTTAAGTTTCGTCGTAAATGATATTAGTTCTTCCTTTAATCCGTTTAGTTCTTCTTTAGTTTTTGCCATACTCGTTTCCAAATAATATGCAAATACAATTAATCTAGTTTCCTAAAGTGTGTTGTGTAATTAACGCAACAATGAACTAATCCGCTATTTTGTGATTCGTAATAATCTAAATTTTTACAGTGTTCACAGTGCTTTCCACCATTTTTTCCATCTGTAGCACAGAAAACGTGATCTATATTATCGCATACATAGTCATGTGCCCATTTATACTCTGGAGGCATATTAAAAAGAACAGCTGTATCTGGTAGTGTTTCACGAGTAAAAGTAGTAGCACCACCACTAACTTTTTCTAAATCTTCATCTGTTAATTTTCTAGTATCTGTCATAATCTAAATCTCCTTCTTTTTATAATATTATATACGTGAAAAATATAGAAAGGCTACTAATCAGTAAGGCAAATTTAATTCAAATTTAATCCAAATGTAATCCAAAACATACAGAATTCCTCAATTCCTCTATTTCTTTTGATTCTTTATTATTATCAGCAAAAAAACGTGTATGATAGAATAATAAAAAATGGAGTTTATTATGAAAAAACTATTATTAGCATTAGTTTGTATTATGATGGTCTTCACACTTGTCGGTTGCCAAAAAAATGAAGAAGAAACATTAACTGATAGCAACTATAAGATAACGATTGTAATTGAAGGTGGTCACGAAAAGAAAATGGAAATGGATGCCAAAAAGACACCATTAATTCATGAAGCGAATGAATTGTTATATTTGGGAGACTATTCAGGTGCTGTAGCTGGATACTCATATGCACTCGCCAATGGTGAATTTGATCCAATCGTTTACCATAAACTTGGCTATTTATTTATGAATGGTTTAGGTGTAGAAAAAGATGTTGATCGTGCATTAGAGTTCTATAACAAAGGTGTAGCATTCTCTCAATTAGGTTGCTTATACAATTTAGGCATATATTGCGTTAATAGCGGAGACTATGTAAAAGCTAAAGAATACTTTGAAAAAGCAATTGAAACTGGTCTACCACTAGGATACTATGGTCTAGGTTATTTATATGCTTTAGATGTAGAAGGTGTTGAAAAAGATTTAGATAAAGCTTATGAATTATTTGATAAAGCTGTAGAATCCAACGATTTAGAAGCAATGTATAGCGCTGGAAAATTCTTAAATGTTGCCGGTGAAACTGATGAACTTAAAGCAAAAGGATTAGACATATTGATTCAAGCTTCAGATGCAGAATATTCAGAAGCCTGCTTCTGTGTAGGCGAAGCTTATGAAACTGGAAGAGGCGCTGAAGTCGATACTAAAAAAGCATTTGAATATTATCTAAAAGGCGCAGAAATGAACAGCACAACTACCTATTATGATAATGTAGGATATTGCTATGAAGAAGGCGTTGGTGTTGAACAAGACTACGCAAAAGCAGTTGAATGTTATGAACTAGCAACCGAATCAAATTCAGGTATGGCTTGGTATGATTTGGGCAGAATGTATGAAAATGGTTTAGGTGTTGAAAAAGACTTGGGCAAAGCTCTTGAATGTTATATGTATGCAGATAGATATAAACAAGATTGTCCATTCGCTACAGCTAAACTACAAGAACTATTGGACAACATAAAATAAATATTTATTGCAATCGCACTATAAAGGGAGCATTCAATTGCTCCTTTTATATGTGCTAATGACTATCTTTATTGATTTGAAGTGCTGTTCACTTATTCTAGTCTAAATAAGGCACATAACCAGCTTTATC
>JAGHUL010000038.1 GCA_018064825.1 Candidatus Colivicinus equi | reverse complement strand
GGTGATGTTGTAAAAGTTAAAGTATTAAGAAAAACAGATACTATGACATTCGATGTAACATTACAACAATCCGCAAACTAACAATACTAAACATTACAAATCAAAAAGGGCTATTCGCGAGGAATAGCCCTTTTATTATTTGACAATGATTATTAGTCTTCGTCGTCGTCTTTTCTTTCAGCAGCAGTAGCAGCAACAACCTTTTCAGTAACGTTTTGTGGAGCTTGTTCATATCTATCAAAATCGATAACATATGATCCTCTACCTTTTGTCATTGAACGAAGTTCTGTAGCATACTTAAGCATTTCTGCCATTGGTACTTCTGCTTCAAGTAATGTATCACCATCAGGTGTAGCAGATTGGTTAACAATCATACCACGTCTCTTAGTGCAGTCGGCGATAATATCACCAGTATATTCTTCTGGACAAATAACTGTAACTTTACCAATTGGTTCTAGAAGAATTGGGTTAGCCTTTGGAATACCAGCTTTGAATGCTAATCTAGCAGCAGCTTCAAATGAATTTGGTTTTGAATCTACTGGGTGGTAAGAACCATCATATAGAGTAGCTTTTACATTGATAACTTTACAACCAGCTAGAGGTCCCTTAGACATACAACCACGTAGACCAGCTTCAACTGATGGGAAGAAGTTCTTAGGAACAGCACCACCGAATACTTCTTCAGCGAATACCATTTCTTCTGAATCTGGATTAGGTTCAAATCTTACCCAAACATCACCATATTGTCCAGCACCACCGTTTTGTTTCTTATACTTACCTTGAACTTCAGATTTTCCTCTGATAGTCTCACGATATTGAACTTTAGGTTCCTTAGTAACGATTTCAACTTTATATCTAGATTTTAACTTAGACATAACAACATCGATTTGTTGATCGCCTATAGCATATAATACTTGTTCACCAGTTTCAGCATTTCTAACGAAATTCAATGATTTATCTTCAATTAATACTTTCTTTAAAGCATCAGACATCTTATCTTCATCGTCTTTTGTCTTTGGAGAAATAGCTAATCCTAACATTGGACGAGGATATTCGATATCTTCGAATGTAATCTTATTTTCTTTTGTAGATAAAGTATCATTAGTTTCAGTAACGTTTAATTTAGTTAATGCAGCAATATCACCACATGAAACTTTAGTAACTGGAGTTTGTTGTTTACCACAAATAACGAAGATACCACCAGCTTTATCAGCTTGGTCTTTCTTTGTATTATATAAAGCAGTGCCAGCAGTTAAGCAACCTGACATAACTTTGATATAACTGATCTTACCAACGAATGGGTCAACGACAGTCTTAAATACTAATGCAGAGAATGCTTCTGAATCATCAGTCTTAACTTCTCTTTCAATAGCCTTTACTGCACCCTTTTCAGCGTATACTGGACCAAATTCTTTGATGAAATCTAAGATTTGTTCAATACCTTGTGAGTTGATAGCACTACCTGCAAATACTGGTTTGATTTCTCCATTAGCTAGAGCTAATTTCATACCTTTTGCAGTTTCTTCAGCAGTGAAAGGTTCACCTTCGAAGAATTTGTCCATTAATGCATCATCAGCAGAAGCGATTGCTTCAGCGATTTGATCATAATATGGATTTGAAGTATCATCTAATACTTTAGTTGCACCAGTCATCTTATGACCATCCATTGTTGGAACGATGAATGGAACTACAGAAGAACCAAATTTTTCTTTAAGATCTTCTGCAACTTTTTCAAAGCTAGCGTTTTCATCATCAATCTTATTAATGAAGAAAGCAACTGGAGTACCATTCTTCTTAGCTAATTTAATAGCTGATTCGGTACCAGATTCGATTCCGTCTTTACCTGATACAACGACTACCATCATATCAGCTACTGCAGCACCAGATACTTTTTCACCTTCATAATCCAAATATCCTGGAGTATCAACAAAGTTAATCTTTGTATTCTTCCATTCAACTGGACCTAAAGCAGTAAATACTGATAATCCTCTCTTTGATTCTTCTGGGTCATAGTCCATAGCAGTAGTACCATCTACTGTTTTACCCATACGGTCGATTGCTTTAGTTAAGTATAATGCAGCTTCTACTAATGCAGTCTTGCCGGCACCAGAATGTCCAACTAAGGCAACGTTTCTAATGTCTTTTGATAAGTATTCTTTCATATTTCTTTCCCCTTCTTATCTCAATGTATTTTGAAGCTCGCTGCCTGCATCATTTGGAATGTAGTCAGCAGCAGTTCTTCCAGCGTTATCCTTGATATATTTATCTGCACCTCTATTTATTAGATAAATAACCAAGTCAGTATAACCACCATAAGCAGCTCTCATCAAGCAAGTGCAACCTTCATTATCCTGCTTATTGACATCAGCGCCTTTTGCCAACAAATAATGAATCACATCAACCTTGAAGGCTAGTACCGCATCCATCAAAGCGGTTCTTCCCTTGTTATCAATATCGTTAAGGTTTGCACCTGAATCAACTAATAGTTCAACTGTTTCAATCTTTCCAAGTAGTGCTGCTCTCATCAAAGCATTTCTGCCATCGTTATCATGCGAATTTACATCAGCGCCTGCTTTAATAAGCATCTCGCATATATCTCTATAGCCATGTTTGGCTGCGCCCATCAAAGCTGTATCGTTATCTTTATTTCTAGCTCTAACATCAGCGCCTGCTTCTATCAATCTTTTAACAATTTCGTCATGTCCTCTTTTTGAAGCCTTAGCTAATAATGATCTTCCATCACCATTGCAGTAATTCACATCAGCGCCCTTTTCGATGCATTCATTCACTATATCTAACTGCCCATTACAGCAAGCATCAAATAAGACTTCATTCAATGTTTGATCCATACATATCCTCCTTATCAAACAACAATAAAAAAGTGAACATCACAAATTGTTCACTTTAAAAGTTATCTAATATGCAAAAACACAAGTAAAGAGCAATTTACCCCTAAGATAGTATTCTCACTTTTATAGTTCAATTTCATATTAATAATTGCTCCTATATAATATAATTTTAACCGCTTACATAAACACTTTCAAGTGAATTCACAATGTAAATGTTTTCATAATTTAAGCTTATCATTAGCTTGTTTATAATTTGGCATATTGTGCTCAATAATCTCATAAAAACGTTTTGAATGATTTGGAATAATGAAGTGCGTAAGTTCGTGAATTATTATATATTCTAAACATTCACTAGGATAATGAAGAATATAGTAACTGATATTAATTTTGTTATTTCTTGTAAAACATACTCCCCATTTCCCTTTCAAAAACTTAACATTCAAAACAGGCATATTATTGTAACCATAATCTTTTAATATATATAAATACTTGTTTAAATATCCATAAGCTTTATCAAGTATCATCTTTTCAAAATATGTATACAAGTATTTGATGCCATCATCAAAATCCTTGTGTGATAGATATATGTTTCTATCAACAATTGAAACATTCTTTTCACCAGGGTTATATATCAAATTATATTTTTCACCAAAGACATAAAAACTATCACCACCAGAGTACTTTAAAGTGTTCTTTTTCTTATATTGATAATAGTTATATACTTTATAGATCCAGTCTCTCTTAGTTTCAATAAAGTTATATATCTCGTATATCTGCATATATTTAGGAGCACTAACAATTATGTTGTTATCCTCAACCTTCATATAAATATTCTTAATACGTTTTTGAGTTATCTCAACATTAAATCTGATTCCCTTAATTTCTAACATACCTTTATTTTATCAAACTAGTAATGACTCCAGCTCAATCAAAGATGATATCAAAAAAGGTTTGATTATACATTAAACATCCAACCTTTTACATAGTTCGCTAAACTGGGATTTGTCGTTGCAATTATTTCAAATATCTTGGACTATCTTCAAATGCAATGACTTCAAAATACTGTTGATTATTTATTCCTTTGATGGACACTTCTTCTTATCTTTTTTTATATAAAATAAGCTCTGGATTATTTCCGTTGCATCCATATTCACTCACAATATGCTTTCAATTTCTTTGTTAATTTTTGTCATATTGTTCTCCTAATTATTCAGTCTTTCTAGAATTATACATATTATATCCATTCTCAAATTCTTTACCAATATCAAATGATTCTATATCAGCTAATGATAAATCACCTTTACCATCATAGCGATAGAATCTTCCACCACTAGCAATAAACTCTAATATACAGTAATCTTCATCATCTATACCTTTTGGATAGTATTTTTCATCACCTTTGTTCCATAGAAGTTCTTTATATTCTTTTTCAAAGTGGGCAATGAATTTACCATATAAGCATAATCCTTCAAATGTTTTATCATCAGAAAAATATAAACAAGCCTTGCTGTTTTTCATTAAGCTTTTAACATGTTCAGAAGTTGTATTTGTAGATATTAAATGTCTTCCTAAACCTTTGTGCCAAACACAAAATACTCTTCTAACATTTTGTTTACCATCTTCATCTACATAACCAATCGTTGCGAATAAGCTACGATTAATAAGATTCATTATTTCGTTT
>JAGHUL010000044.1 GCA_018064825.1 Candidatus Colivicinus equi | reverse complement strand
GAAACTCTTCAGGACTCCATACATTTTGAGATTTCTGTTCACGCTCCAACTTTTCTTTATCTGTTAAATTGAACTTCTTAACTTTATTAACATATCTATTATCAATATCATAATTCTCTTCAGCAAAGTGAAATACTTCTTTAAATACTACAAGTATATTATTCTTATATACTGTTGAATAATCTAAGCTGCCAACATAATCTCTAAAATCAAAACAATCTTGTCTAGTAATTTCCACTATCGGCTTATCAACAAAATTTGGAAGAATGATTTTTTCTAACATACTATTTTTCTTTTCATATGTTGAATATTTTCTTTCTTTAAGATTATTCTTCATTAGAAGCTCTGCCATTTTAGAATATGTATAATACTTTTCTGGCGATTCATTTTCTAATTCTTTATTTAGCTTCTGTTCAAGAACATATTTCCTTGCTTCAGATTTATCTTTAAAGCGTTTGGTTGTGCCATTTAGACTGACTTTATAACTGATTCTATTTCCTACTTTTTCTTCGTAAATGTTATTACGAGATCTATACTTTCTAGCCATTATTATCGGCTTTTCTTTCAGCAAGCATCTTACGATAATAGTAATCACTATCTTTACCTGTTACCGCAAATACTGCTTCAATATCAACTTTAGATTTGGGTTCTAAGAACTCCTTGCCTCTAAAGTTTTCTTTTAAATAATCTATTGCTTTATGTCTGATATTTAACGCATTTTGTGTAGAAACTCCACATAATACACAAATATCTTTGACTGTTACGTTTTCTTGGATAGAAACGCGATATCTTTGATTCCAACTACAATTCATAATCCTCCTCTTCTTTATCAGTCAGTACTTCTATTCAGTTTTCAAAGAACAATCAGTTCCAATTATTTTATTGAAACTATTTCCCTAATTAAATGATAATCTAACCCGTAACTATTGTCAACTATTTTGTTGCATTTTTTTCTTTAGTAAAGTATTATTAAAGTATGCAAAAAGTTTTAATTTCTGAATATGTAAGAAAACTAAGAAAAGAAAGTGGCTTATCAGCAAATGAATTTGCGAAGCTTCATGGTGTTTCTCATTCTCAAATTGCAAAGTATGAAGATGGTAAACTAGATAACCCTTCCCTAGCTGTAGCATCAAAGTTTTGCAAGAACTTTGATATGACACCAGATGAATTCTTAGGCAAAATTAAATGCAATAACGAGGTAATTAATAATACTTCCAACTTCATATCCTCTGTAGAACATTTGATGTCAGGAAACTACTTAAATGACTTTAGCAAAGATGTGGGACAATTCTTTGAAAAATATAAAGAACAATTTGGATTCGCTGCATATGAAAAAACAACAAACACACTTCCTATGGATGAAACTGTAGTCGTTCCAATGAATGGGATTATTACAAAAGGTAATAAACCAATTCTTGTATCATACTTCCCATATAGAAAAGTGCCATATGATAGGTCACCATTCAAATACTACAGTGATCTAAATACAGCACTTGGTTCTATTTATCTAAATGCAGATTTAAAGAAAAATATTAATTTCTTGTTTATGACTCCAAGTTATGAAGCATATAAATATTTTGCAGATAGAAACTATAGACAAATATCAGATCAAAACATAATCATTATCTATTACAAGTATCGTAGAGATATTGAATATACGCTAATAACTGGAAAAGACTTCCTAAAGTGAGCAAATGTGGACAGTGTCCACATTTTTCTTTTAACTCTTTTTTTAGCTTACAAAGGTAAATCTTTTTTCTTAAATATTATTGAGCCAACAATATAACCAATTATTCCTATTAATAATAATATTACGGCTTTTATTACCCAACCAAATTCACCATTTAATATTGAAATAACATCAAATAATGAAATGATTGAAACATAGTTAAAGTAATTTAATGGCGCAATTCTAACAACTGATGGAATAACAGGTGAACCAAATAGTCCTAAAATTGTTGTTACTAAGAAGAACATAGAAATTCCACCGCCTAATGCCATTGCTCTCTTTGATCTGTCAAAATAACTTGATGCAAAGAAATTGATGCCAGATATTGCAAACATTACTGCGAATGCGCCTAAGTTTAAATAGATGATTTTTTGAATATCTAGCTTTGTTGATACTTGTGCAATATTGAAACATATAATTGAAGTCGTACAAGTCAATGCAAACATTAAAGCTAAAGAACCAATTAGATATAATGCTTGTGTAAATGTAACTTCTTTTCTTCTTGTTGATGTTGATAAGATATAAGCCATTGAGCCAGTATCAACTTGAGAAGCAATCAAATTATTAGAAACCATTATTACGTAGATTATTGGTAATAGTAAACCTGCCATTTTAAAGAAAATAGAACCAACAATTAATCCGTATAAATCCATAGTGCCTAATTCTTTAATTCCATCTGTTACATCA
>JAGHUL010000012.1 GCA_018064825.1 Candidatus Colivicinus equi | reverse complement strand
CTAATGTTAAATCCGACTTGCCATTATAATGATTCAAGGTTAATGGAATTGGCTCAAGAGTTCGTCTTGAAAGATAATAATTCTATTTCAATCTTTTATATATGGGGACACTCATATGAACTTGATCAATACGATAATTACGACACTATAGATAAACTATTAAAATATCTTTCTTCATATAAAGATGACATTTTATTTATGAGCAATGGAGAAATGATTAACTATCTTAACGATATACATAGATAAGACATCATTCTTGTTTATTAAATTAAAAAACTCCCATTAATAGGAGCCTACAATTTTTAATATTGGTCCGGGCTAAGGGACCACTATATTTAAATTAATATTCTATAAACTCCTTAATTTAAAACGTTAATTTATAATTTGAAATCGTCTTTCGCAATTTAGACGCATTTTTGGACGCACTATTTCAACTTTCGTTAATTGTCTGCGTATACTTTGCTACCAAATATTTTCTACTCCTTTCCAACAATTCTACAAATTGTTTTCTTCTTCTTTTTTAACAATACTTTCTAATTTATCCCATTCTTCTTTAGAAATATCAATAAATAAATCATAAAAATTTGTTTTATCTTTTAAGTATTTTTTAATGATTTCATATGAATTATTTCCTTTACAAAAACTATTGTTCTTTTTTAACCACTCAATGTATTCTGCATAGTAAGCAGGATCAGCTGATTTTCTATCAGTGAAAACATAAGGATTAACAAAATCCAAGTATTCACTTAACTCTATATTTTTTGTTTCTTCTTGTCTACAATCTAATGCTCTATACATTGCAATATATGCAACAGCTGGATTAAAACTCATTTCTATAGATTATCTCCTTTATGAGGCTCAGATAAATACTTTTTACTCATTCTTTCCCAAGACTCTTTGCTTATCCAATCAAAAGCTTTTCTTATCTCTTCTAAATTGTAGTAATCATCTTTTAAAGAATAAACATATTCTTTTGCGATATCATAACTATTTTCAAACGTTATTGTCTTGTTACCTATATGTTTGCAAAAAGACTGATAAACATCAGGAATAGCTGATCCAATATCTTTAAATGTAAATGGAGACATACTACTTAACCATAAACCTAAATCTTCATTTTTTGTTTCATCCCATTTCGCATCCATAGTATAAAAAATCAAACAATATAATTCGAATTTATTCATTTTTTTCTTTCCTCTCTAGCTGGATTGTGATTTAATCCGGTCATTTCATCCCATGACCTAGGAATTTCATTTTTTCCACCTTCGTTTATTACCTGGCGCATTTCTCTAGTATAATCTTGTGAGCCATCTTCGTTTATTCTAATATGCCATTCGTTGCCATACATGTCTTTCCCCATATGATATTTATTATTATTTGCCAAATCTAGAAGCATCTTTCTATTTTCTGGCGTATCTTTCAAATGCCCTTCTTCATCTCTAAAAATATGTTTAAGTTGAGAATCATTCTTAGGTAACTTTACTTTATCTTTTAATTCATCAGGAATATTGTCTGGATTATCTCCATATGTTCCTCTATATAAATCTGATTGTCCAGCGCCCATCTTATTTGTTCCTCATCAACGAAGTATAATCTTGATATTCTACAAATTTAACTTTTTTATATTGTTCTTTAACTTCATCAGGGAGTTTTCCATATACCAATACAACTTTAGGCTCAAGCTCTTTAATCATTTCATCTAAACCTTGTAAGAAATAGTATCTATTTACTTTATTTTGAATTTGTCCATATGCACCGATTGATACTATCGATTTCTTTTGAATACCTTTAAAAGCAATCTTTTCTGGAAGGAACTTTGTTGTATAAGTTCTTTCATCACCCCATCTAACGTTTGGTATTACATATATCCCTTTTGATTGCATATAGTATCCAATGGCTCTATTTCTATAAATATTTGTTATCTGAATAGCTAAAGGCATATCTCTATACACCGAACAATCAGGTGTAATAAAACCTTGATATCTTTTTATTTTCTTAACATAATCATCAGGATTTGATAACAATTCTTTAAACTCACTGTCATTTTCATATTCACAAACAGCGAAAGACTTCTTTGAAGATCTATCTATTTTGGAAAAAGGAATTAAGTTATCAGGAATTACTATCTTAGAAGGTTTCTTAATAATAGGCATTTCAAAGATTCCATCAAACTTTGCACCTTTAACAAATTCTGGATTACAACCATCAGTTAAAACTGCAGCATTTCTTACGGCGCTATCAACAACCGATTTTTTCTTCGTTTTCTTTTTTGCCATTATTCTATAACCTCCCAGTGACCGGTTTTGTTTGAACCAACTCTTTTTATGTAATTATTTTTTCTTAAATATGATATTGCATTATCAATTGATGTTTTGGATAAAGAGCACGCTATACATAACTCTGGTTTTGTAATATTTGGATTATTTCTTATTTCTGCTAATGCTTTAACTTGTGATGTTGTAAGTTTTATTTTATCACCCACTTTATCACCCACTTTATCACCCACTTTATCACCTATGTTATTTTTTCTATTAAACGGAATAACTACTGTTAAACCATCGTTTGAAAAGCGAAATGCTTTTTTTCCATACGCATTTAATATAATAGGCACTCCTCTTCCTGTTTTTTCAGAGATGTGCAATTGCAAGAATATTTCTGATAATTTCTCATTTACAGGAATCGAATGGCCTTTAAAAAAACCGTCCAAAGTTTGCAACGGAACCAAACCACCTCTAGAGAAAATCTCTATTCTATCAGAAAACATTGTGATCATTGGCTCATTTTTTTCAACCCATTTATTATGAAGAAATGCATTTATCATTGCTTCTCTAAAAGCATCGTAGTCGAATAAAGAAATTTCTTTTCTTTCCATTGTTCTATCGTCTTCATCTGCTTGAGGAATATTTAATATCTTCCCATATTCCAACACTTCATTTAAGGAATGGACTAAACACTTATATCCAAATTCTTTAACAGAATACAATTTGCTAGCTTTTGTTTTTCCGGAAAAAATAGCGAATCTAATCGGAATATACGAATTATCAGATAATAACTGTCCTAATACATTGTATTTATCATCTCTGTTTTTCAAACCTAAATTTATTTCAAAATTCTTCTTGTTTATTTTGATATTGTGTGAAGAATAATAATCTCTTATTTGTTGAAAACTTAAATCTTGATAATCAGATTCTACATTTTGAATAGTAGGTATTCCAAATGTTAAATGAGAAAATAATTCAGATTCCAAAGAAGGAAATTTATCAATTCTCTCTTTAGAAGAACCTATTCTAATATATCGAACACCATCAAAAGCAGTCGGAACCACTTTTGCCGCACTTACTTTTAATAAAACTATCCTTTTACCCTCTACCATTTCTTCACTTATAACAAAATTAATACTTGGATTTAGTTTTCTCGCTAAATAGTGCTTATATGGTTCTCCGTCAATTGTTTTATCAAAATCTATTCTTGTCCCAATAATTTTATGATTCATATCATTAATGCCCCATATCATATAAGCTTCTTTTCTGCCTTGAATTGCGGCACTATTTGATAACGCTGACATATATTCGCCAATTTCATTTTTAGAGAACCAATTTTCTTTAAACTCAAACCATTCTTTTTCTTCTTTGTAAGAAATGCATTCTTTTATTATATCTATATTTTTCATATTTATCACCCACATATATTCTAACATTATGTGGGTGTTAATTCAAACTCAAATGACATATCTTCAACTTCTAATTCATACATTTTTTCTTTCACATATATTCAATATGGATATAGACGTGCTTTTTGAACGTATTCTTACATATACTTTTGTATAACAAGCAGCAATTATTTTCGTTTTTTTACGAATAATCATTTCATATCATGTCCCTTTTCAATTCAACATCATGTCCCGTGTTTATTATCATGTGTAATATTTGCAACTGTTAACGTAGCAATTGAGTAAAACAAAGTAAATAAGATTGCATACTAATTTGATATTGATTGAAAAAGTGGTTAGATAAGTGGTTAGAAAATAAACTCTATTATATTAGATATTGCTTTTAAAGTTGCTTTTATTTTTTATTGATAATAGTTTATTCTACTGTTATTCTATTGTTTTATTCTATTTCTTATTTACACAATAAAATTTGGACGCACTTTGAGTCGCGTTCTTACATATGCTTATGCAAAATACACTGCAATCGTTTCATTCTTCGCTAATTAATCGTTTCAAAAATGAAACGATTATGCAACGTATAATTTTACGTTTCATATTCCATTTGTGCTCAAAAGCGTATTATCAATACGATTGAGAAACTAAAATAAATAAAAACTCCCATATTTAAGGAGCCTTGAGAATATTGAACAATATCTAACGATATTGAGAAATTTAATAATGGTCCGGGCTAAGGGACTTGAACCCCCACGGTCGCCCACTAGATTCTAAGTCTAGCGCGTCTGCCAATTCCGCCAAGCCCGGATTGCTTATTCATAATATAATAATTACGCCAAAAAAGCAACTAAACCGTGTTAATTTAAGCCTTGCTTCTAACAATTCTATCTTAACAATATTTGTTATTGATACTGTGTTTTTATCTTCGAAAACAACTACACCTTTATCAAGATCTATCTTTTTAATTGTGCCAGTTATTGCTAAATAAGCACCACCCTTTTTTCGTTTATCTTTTTCAAAATATGTAATTTCAACTAAGACATCTTTGTTGTTTCCAATATAAAACAATTTGCTATTGATATCATTGATTTGATCTTCACCTAATTCTACTTCATCAGCAGTTGTTCTTCCTGTTTCTTTAATAACTTCATCATAACCAACTAGGGCTGCAAATGGGGCAAATTGAGCAGCACGATTATATGCCGACATTGGTTTGTGCTTCTTTGACACAGGATGAGGTAAATTAATAATATCATCATATTTACTCATGCCTTATGCCCTCCTATTTGACCATTACGTTCAATAGCTGTTGCGCCTTCTTCAAAATTATTACCTTTTAAGATTGCGTTCTTTCCATACTTTTTCTGAATAGTAAGAATAGCTTCTTGCATTTTACGTTCTTTCTTTAATTGCTGCTTTTTCTTTATGCGTTCTTTATCCAATTGTTCGTAATCAACAAATAAACTAGTTTGTTCAATCTTTTCTTCATCCTCATTAATATCTTTTTCTCTTAAAAGATGATTAGCTACTACATACATTCTTCTAACCTTGAGTTTTTTATTTACAATCGAATCAAATAATTTCATTACTGCATCCGTTATTAATTTGGTACTAGAAGTATATTCACCTAAATTAATAGAACCATGAGCTTGTTTAGGAACTTTTCGTCCATATCGATCAGATTCAATTTCACCATTAAAAAACTCTGTACTAGAAATATCGTAGCCAACAGATAGTACCATTTGATCAGTTACTATTTTTTTATCTACTAAATCTAGCACTAAAGCATCTGTCATTTCTTTCATAACTAATTTTGCTTTTTCAAAACTATAAGGTTCTTTTAGTACTTGCCCGCTACTTAAAGAATTAGATAATGGCTTATATGATTTTATTTCTTTAATTGTGCAAGGTTCATAACCCCACGCATGATCAATAATTAGTTCAGCATTTATGCCAAAAATATCATATAGCTTATCTTCATTTTCAAGTGAACAACGTGCTATGTCTCCTTGTGTATACATGCCATTAGATTCTAATCTTTTTGTTAATCCAGGGCCAATACGCCAAAAATCAGTTAAAGGGCGATGCTCCCATAATTGTTTTCGATAGCTCATCTCGTCTAGTTCAGCAATTCTCACCCCATCTTTATCTTCTGGAATATGTTTAGCAACGATATCCATAGCAATTTTCGCAAGATACATATTTGTGCCAATGCCACAAGTTGCAGTAATACCGGTTTGTTTTAAGATGTCTTTAATCATCGTCATAGCTAGTTCGTGAGCAGTCATCTTATAAGTATTTAAATAATTAGTTACATCAATGAAAACTTCGTCAATAGAATAAACATGAATATCATCTTTGCTAACATACTTAAGATATATGTCATAAATCAT
>JAGHUL010000103.1 GCA_018064825.1 Candidatus Colivicinus equi | reverse complement strand
AAGATAATACACAGTATATTTTTAGCCTTCTTTAACATATCATTATATTATCACAATATGATAGAATAACTTAAAGGAGGATTGTCTATGAAACTTATACTTGCGATCATCTCAGACGACGACACAAAATCATGCATTACTGCATTAAATAAAGCATCATATCACGTTACACGTCTTTCAACAACTGGTGGTTTCCTTTCTTCAGGAAACACAACATTGATTATTGGTTGCGAAGATGATGAGGTTGACCAAGCCATCAGCATCATAGGTAAAGAGTCACAAAGAAGAACTGAAGCTATTCCATCTTCTCTATCTTCTGAAATGAACAGTTTCATTTCTTTCCCTATGCAGGTGGAAATTGGTGGTGCAACAATCTTCGTTTTGAATGTTGATCAATTCTTAAAACTATAAGAACTAGAAATAGTTCTTTTTTATTATGAACAAAACATTTTTCTTAAAAGGAATAAAAGATGGAATACCAATTGGACTTGGTTACTTCGCAGTAGCTTTTTCTTTAGGTATTGCTGCAGCCAACGCTGGATTAAGCGCAATCGAAAGCTTTCTATCAGCATTGCTTTTAAACGCATCTGCAGGCCAATCAGCGGGTTATACAGCTATTAAGGAGCAAATACCTTATCTAGAGATAATCATCGTCACAATCGTCGCAAATGCACGTTATATCTTAATGTCGTTTGCATTGAGTCAGAAAATAAATCCTAAAGAAAAAACGCTTCATAGAATGATGCTAGGGTTCTATTTGACCGATGAGTTTTTTGGTTTGGCAATCTCTCAAGATTCGTATTGTAATCCTTTTTACATTTATGGAGCTATCTGTTTTGCCTCACCATGTTGGGCCCTTGGCATCTTGTTTGGAACCATCATGGGCAACATCCTTCCAGCCAATATTGTAAGTTGCTTATCCGTAGCTTTATACGCAATGTTTTTAGCTATCTTTATTCCACCTGCTAAAAAAGATAAAGCTGTGGCTCTATTAGTAACCATCAGTTTTATCGCAAGCTTTGCTTTATATAAATTCACTAGTATTTCTTCTAGCGCAACAACAATAATCTTAACTATTATTATTTCTTCATTAGGAGCTTTACTATTCCCAAGAGGTGATGCTTATGAAGAATAATTATTTGTACATATTCATCATGGCAATCACTCTATATTTGATAAGAGTTTTGCCGTTGACTTTAATTAGAAAACCAATCAAAAACAAATTTATCAGATCATTCTTATATTACATTCCATATGTAACCTTAGCAGTTATGACCTTCCCTGCTATCATCTATTCAACTGAATACTTAGTATCAGGAATCGCGGCTCTAGTTCTTGGCTTAATCGCTTCTTATAAAGGTCTAGATTTATTCAAGGTAACTGTAATCTGTTGTTTATCAGTATTTGTTATTGAGTTATTCCTAT
Organism: Candidatus Colivicinus equi; assembly: GCA_018064825.1. Classification (GTDB taxonomy): domain Bacteria; phylum Bacillota_I; class Bacilli_A; order Erysipelotrichales; family Erysipelotrichaceae; genus Colivicinus; species Colivicinus equi. Next base: position 11,990 of record JAGHUL010000103.1, on the reverse strand, counting down.
GAAAAAAAGATATCATATAATATACGTCGGATACGTCCAAGGTGTTGGTTTTAGGTGGAGACTCATGATGATAGCTAAGTCTCTAGGCATAGTTGGCTATGCTAAAAATCTATCTAATGGCAACGTTGAAGTAGAAATAGAAGGCGATGAATATGCCCTTGATGAATTTCATAAAAAAGTCCTGGAAGAACAGGACCAATTTATTCATATCGAAGATTACGCATTAAAACAAATACCTATACGCGAAGACGAGCCTGCCTTTGGCGTTAGATTTTAAATTGATACATTACTATAGATCCAGCCATAGCAACATTTAAAGAATCAATGTTGACCATGGCTATTTTTACGATTTCATCACAAATATCCATGATCTCACTAGTGACGCCACTACCTTCATTGCCCAAAACAAAGGCCATCTTGTCAGTAGTTTCAACTTCATATAATTCTAATGTGTTATCTCTTAAACCAGTAGCACATACTTTATAACCATTTTCTTGAAGACGTTTAATTTCTTCGCTAAGATTTCTAATACAAATATTTAGTTTATAGATTGCGCCTTTAGAAGCTTTTAAACATTTTTCATTATAAATATCTGCACTATCATCAGAAATAATAATGGAATCAAAGCCAAAGATATATGCACTTTCCATTATTCTACCCACATTCAAAGGATCTTGAAGATGATCAAGAATCATAACTCTATTTCCATAATCATCACATTCAACTATTTTTTTACCAACGCCTACATACTTAAGTCCAACTTGCTTTGCGATTTTATCCAAAACCTCTTGGCTAACTTCTAAACTGTTTGAAAATTCAAATGGAATATCACCAACATATATTAAAGTATCAAGATAGTTACTATCCTTTGCGGCATTAATTAAATAATCATCTAATATCAAATATCTATCATTACGATATTTCTTTTGATGAAGCTTACAAAACTCCTTAACTTTTTTATTATCTAGAGAAGTTATCATTTTACTCTTCTTTGACTATATAACAATGTTGTAACAACATCTAATGCGGCACATGCATTTAAAGAATTACGGAAATCAGATCCATATGATATGAATAAATGTTCATCACACATATCTAATATCTCGCTAGATATTCCTCTTTTCTCACCGCCCAAGATAAATAACGCTTTTGGTTTAAATGTCACATCAAATATATCTTGTGAATTTTCGCCACGATATAAGCTGTATAAACAATAACCACCTTGCTTATAAGTTTTAAGATTATTAACAGGATCATCACATATCTTGATATTAAGCATATCAAAAGCTCCTGCACTAGACTTTAGTAGTTGAGCTTCCATCTTTGAATAATCTCTATTAGACAAAAAGACATTCTTAATACCAAAAGCATATAAAGTTCTTAATGCATAACCAAGATTAAAAGGATCTTCAATACCATCTAAATAAAAAATATCACCTTCTACAAATTCATCAAAGAATCTACTGCTTACTTGAGCTAATATACCACCGTGACTTTTTCCACTAGCTAAGGTTTCAATTTCTTCTTCGTTAGTTTCTTTAAAAGGGATATTGTTTATTTTTCCTATTTTTCTTATATAGTTAAAATCTTTAGTTTTTTTATTTTCGTTGATATAGACGCAGTCAATATTACGCTTATGAAAATTAATAGCTGCCTTAACAGCTATTGCGCCTTCAATAATCATTATTTATTGACCTTTCTAATCATATCTCCAGCATGAACAACAAAAGGAATGCGCACTAACAATAATTCAGTTGGCTTATTAGCTTCTTCGACATATTGCCAATCCATGTTGTACATCATCTCGTTAACAAAATTACGATTATCTACACTTGGGCCAAACACCTCTAAAGTGTCGCCAATATTAAAGACATTCTTAGTTTCGACTAAAGCAATTGATTTTAGATAATCATAATCTTTAATATACGCAACATAATCGTGAGTAACACCAGCACCATTAACACCATATAGATGCTTTGTATTATCGCAGCTTCCTGATAAGAAGCCATCATCACTAGGCCTATTTTCAGCTTTATTTAATTCAGAATCGTAATATCTTAAACGCTCATAAGGCATTTCGTTAGTCGCATATATTTCGTCAATCATCTTACGATAAGTCTTAACAACTTGACCGATATAATATTCCGACTTCATACGTCCTTCTATTTTTAACGAAGCGACATTAGCTCTAATTAACTTCTCAACATATGCGCTAGCACGTAAGTCTTTAGATGACATTGATAATAAACATTCTGGATCACTGATTTCATTTTCACCATCATATAAACGATATTTCCAACGGCAAGAATGAGCACAGCCACCACGATTAGCGTCTCTTAAAGTCATTCTATTTGAAAGAACACATCTGCCTGAATAATTAGAACACATACCACCATGAATAAATACTTCTAATGGAAGAGAACATTTACGGGTAATATCTCTAATTTGATCCATACTTGCTTCTCTAGCCAAAACCACTCTATCTGCACCCCAAGTCTTCAAAACATTGATAGCACTAGAGTTATTAGCTGATAGCTGTGTAGAAACATGGCATTCTAATCTAGGCGCAACCTTTTTAACAAGTGGAATTAACGACAAGTTAGAAATGATAATTGCATCAATACCAATTTCGTTAAGTTGAGTCAAATATTCTTTAATACCTACAAAATCTTCGTCATGGAAAACAATATTAACCGTTACATAAACTTTACAATTATATTGTTTGCCGTATTCAACAAGTTGTCTTAAATCACCCATTGAAAAATTAGAAGCACGCGAACGTAATGAAAAAGACTTGCCACCAACATAAACGGCATCAGCTCCATACATCATCGCAATTTTGGCCTTCGCTAAATCTTTTGCAGGCGCTAATAATTCAATCTTATTCATCTTTCGTAATATTTGTCTTTAGATATAAGTATCCTGAACTATACTTGTCAGGGAAGTTGTAATTTAATCTTTCTTTCAAGAACGAACAATTATCTCTAGAAACTTTGCGGTAATCTCTTACAACTTGTAATACTTCAGCATCACTAATAAATAGTGTATCGATTATTCCTCTTTTTAGATATGGTTTGAAAGTGTTAATTTCATCATACATTTCTAAAATATAATCACTATATACTCTCGTACCATTTTCATCTTCGATAACCGGAAGTTTGTAATCACGAAGTTCTTCTCTTAAAAAGAAATTGTCTTTACCAGCAACATCATATGGTCTATTTATTTGTTTTAAATAATTAGAAACAAAACGTCTCTTTGAATAAGATAATCTTAAGTGACCAAAAATCTGTAGATCAACTCTGTTTGGATTGCTGGTGATAATCGACAAAACTTCTTCTTTTGTAAGTTCTCTAGAAATAACAACACCATTCAAACCTTTTGATAAATAGTAAGCAGACTCTAAAGAATTACACAAAACAGTTTTACCGTCATAGATTAATTTATTCTTAATGCCGAAAGTACTTGCAGCATCATAAACTGCTAAATCATGGAAATAGATGCCGTCAACATCCAAAGAAGACAAGAATTCTAAATAAGAATTAAGTTCAATCAAATCATCTTCAGAAATAAAGTCATCCATAACAATATAGGCTTTTTTATTTACTCTTTGACAATATCTGACAATCTTCGTAATGTCATCTAATGTATAGTTAAAACCAACAGTAAACTTGTTGCCTATGATAACTCCATCTACTGAGCCTAAAATCTTTTCGATATTGCGTGTGTTTCTAAGTGTGACTAACAATTCCATATTAATAATATTTTAACTTATTTTTGCCTTAATAAGAAAAAAACCGTACATAAGTACGGTTATTTTGCTTCAGCTTTGTTTACTTCACGCATATGCTTACGACGATCCAAGTTAGTTAAGTACTTCTTTCTTAAACGAATATCACTTGGTGTAATTTCAACTAGTTCATCTTCATTAATGAATTCAAGAGCTTCTTCCAAAGAGAAGATTCTTGGAGGAACTAGTTTCATTGCTTCATCATTGCCAGTAGATCTAACTGCCGTCATATGTTTATTGACTGTTGGATTGACTTCGATGTCTTGAGTCTTACTTGAAACACCAACTATCATTCCCTCATATACATCAGTAGCTGGTGAAACGAATAATTGACCACGATCTTGTAGATTCCATAAAGCATAAGTCATAGCTTTACCAGTAGCCATAGAAATCAACGCTCCATTTGGACGTTCAGGAATTTCACCAGAGAATGGTGAATATTCAATGAACTTTCTTACCATGACACCCTCGCCTTTAGTATCATTAATGAATTCACTACGATAACCTAATAAGCCTCTAGTAGGAACATGATAGATAATCTTTGTATATGTACCTTCATCTTGAATATCAATCATTTGACCTTTACGCAAATTAAGTTTGTTGATTACAGAACCTGAATATTCATTTGGTACTGAACATACAACTTCTTCAACTGGTTCGCATAGTTCATGATCGATAGTTTTGAAGATTACTTCTGGTTTAGATACAGCTACTTCATAACCTTCTCTACGCATATTTTCAAGAAGGATAGAAAGATGTAACTCGCCTCTTCCTGATACCTTGAAACAATCTGTTGTATCTGTAGGCTCAACCTTTAAGCCAACATTAACTTCTAATTCCTTCTCAAGTCTTTCTTTGATATTTCTAGAAGTAACATATTTTCCAGATTTACCTTGGAATGGAGAAGTATTAACCATAAAGTTCATACTCAAAGTTGGTTCTTCAATTTCGATTTGTGGTAATGGACTAGGTGCATTAACTGGACAAATTGTGTCACCAATTTCAATATTTTCAATACCAGAAATCAATACTATATCACCACATTGAGCTTCCGAAACTGCTGTTCTCTTTAAGCCTTCATAATGATATAAATTTGCAATCTTTCTTGTCTCAGTTTTGCCTAAGTTGTTGCAAACACAAATAGACTCATTGGCTTTGATAATACCAGAATAAACTCTGCCTACACCAATTCTGCCAATATAATCATCATATGCTAAAGCACTTACTTGCATTTGAACTTGTTCATCCATTAGGTTTGGATAAGCGTCAACATGCTTAACAATTGTTTCAAATAATGGATTGATATCCTTATTTTCATCATCAGGATTGTATCTTACGATACCATCTCTAGCTATACCATATAGAATTGGGAAATCTAATTGATCATCATTAGCACTTAAGTCTAGGAACAAATCATAAACTTCATCGATTACTTCGTTTATTCTAGCGTCTTTCTTATCAATCTTATTAATCAATAAGATTGGTCTTAAGCCAGCTTCTAATGATTTCTTTAATACGAAACGTGTTTGAGGCATTGGTCCTTCAGAAGAATCAACCAATAGGATAACAGTATCTACGGTTTTAATGATACGTTCAACTTCACTTGAAAAGTCTGCGTGTCCAGGAGTATCAACAATATTAATCTTATAGTCCTTGTAATTAATAGAACAGTTCTTTGAATATATTGTTATTCCTCTTTCTCTTTCAAGATCATTTGAGTCCATTACTTGAGCAACTATCTCTTCATGATCTGAAAAAACATGTGATTGTGCTAAAAAAGCATCAACAAGTGTTGATTTACCAGCATCAACGTGAGCTATAACAGCTACATTTATAATCTTTCTAAATTCCATACTCACTTATTCTAATAGTAATGAAAAAATGTTTCAAGTAAAACTATGTTATTTTGTGCATATAATATAGTAAATAATATAAAATGCACTAGTGGCGGAACTGGCAGACGCGCATGATTCAGGTTCATGTGAGAAATCGTGCAGGTTCAACTCCTGTCTAGTGCACCACATAAGGTAGTAGATTATTAATCTGATACCTTTTTATTTTTACATTTTAAATTACTGTATAATACTTATATCAAAACTATAAAGGTGGTCACCATGAACGAAATGATTAATTATTACGAAATAATATTTAAAAGGAAATCATTCCATCTATTTAGAGATGTTGGGAAAGACAAATTAAGTCAAACAGAAATAGAAGATATTCAACAAGCATATTTAGATTTCGTACCATTATATCCAGAAATTAAAACAGCAATAAAAATAGTCCCTGCTAATACCGTTAATTTTAAAAGAGATGCGGAATATTGCATCTTAATATATAGCGAGAAGAAAGATAACTATTTGATGAATGCTGGATACATTGGCGAACAACTTGATCTTTGGCTAGTAAAGCATAACATCGGCAGCCTTTGGTTTGGCATAGGTAAACCAGACGAACTAACATATAACGGATTAGATTATGTCATCATGTTTGCGATTCATAAAATCAATGACGAAACAAAATATAGAAAAGATATGTTTAAATCAAAACGAAAAGACCTAGAAGAAATCTGGTCAGGCGATGATTTAAATATTGCGAATATTGTGAGGTTTTCTCCGAGTGCTTGCAATAGCCAACCATGGTATGTTGAAAATAAAGATGACGAACTAACAGTTTATCGATATAAGAAGCCTGGCAAAAGAGGAATTATGCCCGCAAAGGCAGTATCATATTTTAACCGCATCGACATCGGTATATTCCTTTGTATCTTAGAAATATGTATGCAAAAAAACGAACTCAAATATGATAGAACATTATTTGTAGATAATGGCGAAGATATAGAATACACCAAATCAGCTGTATACAAAAAAATAAAGGGTTAACAACCCTTTTTATACGCAATCACCGGAATCATTAATTCATCATCACATATGCCTGCATGATGCCCTTTTATCATAGCTTCCTCATCTTTGTTTACAAAGACTAAATCGCTTTTTGCGATTGCAAGATAATCACCTAGGAATGAAGCAAATAGTTCGTGATTATCACGTTCACCAAATATCTTTTGATCTATTACTTCTTGCTTTGAAAGCAAAATGAAATCATCATCAAATTCTTCTTTAAACATCTTTTCAAATTCGTCTTTATATTCTTCCTTGATATAGAAAAACTGTGACCTAGTTTCACCAGCAGGTAATCTCAAGAAGCATTTCTCAAATTTGCTATTACGAAAATCATAATAACGCTTAACATCAATTTGACCATGGTCCGCAACAACAACAAGCATAGTATCATCAGCCAAGTTATCACATAAACGTTCTATTTCGTAATTTATATGAGCTAAGTATGCATCACATATTCTATTAGAAGGACCATGTTCATGACAATAGGTATCATATTTATCCCAATAAGCATAAATGTAATTGTACTCATTACTACGCGAATATTTAATTAGCCTATTACATAAGGTATCAAAATCTTCGCATCCATCTTTTTCAAAACTAGGAAATAAGATTCTAGATTTGATGCCTTTTTCATTTAATTCATTGGTCGTATAAGCTACTGGAACGATAGATTCAAAAAATTCCCTATTGCCGTAGTTTACATCACCATAATAACTATCACCTTTAAAAGGAATGATGATGTCATCAACTTGTTTACAATATTGCGTCCAAGCAAGCCACGCATTTTCATTTGGCGCTTTACCATTTCTAATTGATGTTGTAGCAGCAGTCGTTGTTGTAGGAAATACTGTTGTCGTCTTATACAACATATGCTTTCTTAAAAACGAATCCTTTGAAAGCTTCTGTTCAATTAGATTTGCACCCATCGCATCAATCAACAATAAAAATATTTTATTTGGTTTTTCATTTTGAATGTATCTAGAAAAATCACTATTATCTTCATAACTAGAAGACAAACCAAAATACTTTCTAATTGAAGAAATATAGCTTAGTATTGATGACTCGTATTTAATAAAACTCATTTATATTCCTTTAAGAAAGTTCTATATGCAAGATATGATTCATAAATATCTACTTTAGAAGCTGTTTCGTAACATGCGTGCATATTTTGAACAGCAACACCAGCATCTATAACATCCATATTCTTGTTTGCTAAAACATAAGAAATGGTGCCACCGCCGCCTTGATTAACTCTTCCGATTTCAGCAGTTTGGAACATTACATTATTATCATCAAAAATCTTTCTTAATTTAGCGATATACTCAGGACTTGCGTCATTACTTCCTGATTTTCCTCTAGAACCAACGAACTTATTGATACTAATGCCCTTACCAAAATATGCTGTATTCTTTGGTTCATTAACTTGAGGATAGTTTGGATCAAAAGCAGCTGAAACATCAGAAGATATCATATGAGAATTCTCATAAGCACGTCTTAGTTTATGATCATTAAATGTTGTTTGCTTACTTATTAATTCAGCTATGCAATTCTCAAAGAAAGTTGAATGTGCACTAGTTGAGCCTACTGAACCGATTTCTTCTTTATCAACAAAAACACAAGCTGATGTTTTTGTAGGATTCTTCATATCAAGGATTGCCATCAATGAAGCATAAGCACATATTCTATCATCATGGCCATAAGCCATAACCATACTTCTATCTAAACCTAAATCTCTTGCTTTACCTGCAGGTACTATTTCTAATTCTGCAGAAATGAAATCATCTTCTTCGATTCCGTATTCTTTCTTTAAGATATCTAAGATATTAGCTTTAACTGGATTCTCTTTTGTCTTTGCCTTTGGAATAGAACCAAATAAAGCGTTCAAATCTTCACCTTCAATAACATCTACAGCCTTCTTTTGCATTTGATCGCGTGATAAGTGAATCAATAAGTCAGATATTTCAATTACTGGATCCTTTTCATCATCACCGATTTTAATATTTACAGTAGTTCCGTCTTTCTTGCATACGACTCCATGAAGAGCCATTGGTTGAGCTACCCATTGATAATTCTTAATACCGCCATAATAGTGAGTATCTAACAACACTAAGCCATTATCTTCATATAGTGGATGTTGTTTTAAATCTAATCTAGGTGAATCGATATGAGCACCTAAAATATTAAGACCATCTTCAATTCTGTCTTTACCTATAACAAATAATGCAACATTCTTATCTCTGTTGTTTGCATATAGTCTATCTCCAGTTTTAATAGATTTAACACTATATAAATCTTTAAAACCGGCCTTCTTAGCTAATTTGATTGTTTCTAATGTTGCTTCTCTTTCGGTTTTTGAATTAGTGATAAATGTTTTGTACCCCTCACAAAAATCCATCACTGGTTTAAGATCTTTTGAATATTTCTCCCATGCAGTTTTCATTTCTACTTCCCCCTCGTGCTTTTAAATTATATAACAATTTTATTTTTTATTCTTTTTGTCTATTAAATATTGATAACGATCTAGCGCTTGATCTATGATGCAATCCCAAGAAACAGGGATTGTTTCTTTTGCTCTAATACCTAATTCTATTAGATTATCGCGATTTGCGATATTGTTTTTTATTACCTCAAATAAGCTTTCGTCATCGTCTTCGCAAAGTAAGCCATTTACACCATCTTCTATCACCTCAGCTGGCGCACTATTTTTTAAAACGACGGAAGCTGTTCTAGCATTTGCAGCTTCTCTTACCACCATGGAATAAGTATCGTAATTCGATGGGAAAACAAAAAGGTCAGCTAATGCATACAAACCATTCAACAAATTTTCATCTTGAATATGTCCAGTAAAAATTGTGCTAGAAGTTATATCAAATTTATCACATAAATTATGAATTTCTTTTTCATGAGGACCTTGTCCAGCTAACACTAGTTGGAAAGGAATATTATTTTTCTTTAACAAACCGCATGAATTAATGATGCGTTCAATATTCTTTTTGAAATTCATTTGACCAACATATAACAAAATTGGATCATCAGTGTTTAAACCGAAATGTTTCTTAGCATCAATCGCTAAAGTGTAGTCAATATCTTTGATATCCATACCATTTTGAATAACGTAGATTTGTTTATTATAACCATAAGAATATAAAGTATCAGCACTATTCTCACTTACTGTCCAAACTTCATCACAATGATTGTAGAATTCGACTACAACATCTACACCAAATTCTGCTATGTGTTTTGATCCGGTTATTTGTAAAAAATCATCATAATATTTTGAATGGAAAGTACCAACAATTGGGATGTTATGTTGATTGCCATATCTGATTCCATCAAGTCCAGCAATAAAAGGTGTATGAACATGAACTATATCAAAATTCTTCATATCCAAAATCTTGCGATAATGTGGGTCTATAGTTAAGCCAACATCATAAGCTTTATTAATCAACAATTCTTTAGAAAGATAGTCAACAATTTCAAAAGGATATTTGCCACGATTACCCATATCATTCATAGGAACCATTGCACAAACATCATGTCCTTTATTTGCTAGAGTATCACAGTATTTATAGGCAACTCTACCAACGCCATCTACTATAGGAAGAAATGAATCAGAAAACTGTCCTATTTTCATTATTAAGCAAACCTCTCTTTTTTATATACAAATTCATTATACAATCTTGCGAAAAAACCATCTTTAAGATAAAATTAATAAGCACACAGGGGTGTCGTATAGTGGTAGTACATCGGTCTCCAAAACCGCTAGTGTGGGTTCAATTCCTACCACCCCTGCCATTTGTTTCGAAAACGAACACTAAGTTCGTTTTTATTATATTTATGTTTTAAAAATCAAAGCATGACGCTTTGATTTTTTATCTATCTGCGAATGTCGCGATTCCTTCAGGATTTAATCCATATACGAATCTATTCTTATACAAGCTTTCTAATGAGAAGAAGAAAGTTATAAATTCAACCACAAGCAATACATACCATATCGCTTTTACGCCAAACATCTTTGGAAGTAAGATTACTGTTAAATTTGATAAGATAACATTTTCGATAATTGATAAAGTTGTGGAAACTTTACTATTAGAACATGCATTAAAGAAATCCTGAACAAATATATTGTATGAAATGAAGAAGAATGCAAATGGAGCAACTTTCATTCCATAATCGGCCATTTGTCTAACTTCAATAGCAGTGCCATCTTTAAGATACAAACCGATTATAATATTTCTTCCAAAGAAATATACGCAAGAGATAACAGCAATCAATATACCAATCAAGATAGTAACCATCTTAAATGTTTTTGTTAAACGCTTTGGATTCTTCTCTCCATATGCATATGAAATAATTGGTGAAGTTGCGCCAACTAAGCCAAACATCGAATTCATAAACATAAAGAATACATTATTAACAATAGTATGTGCGGCGACAAGTTGTTCACCTGTTAACGAAAGCATAACGTTATTAACAATGAAACTATTTAACGAAAGAGCAATTGAAGTAATAGCTTGAGTTCTGCCTAGTCTAAATACATTTCTAATCAAAGGTTTAATATTCGTATGTGGCTTGCCAAAACACATTTCTCTATTTTTATTTGAGAAGAAAACCAAGCCAAAAACAGTTACACAAATAAAGCCAATGCCATTAGCGTACGCAGCACCAACTATTCCTGTATTTAGTTTTACAATGAATAACCAATCAAAGAAAATATTACAGAAAGTTTGAATAACATTTACGTACATTGAACATTTAGGTTTTCCAGAAATGACATAAAAGTTATTAAATGTGAATGATAGTAGAACTAATGGTGCATAGAATCTCGAAACATCCATATATTGTTTTGCATAAGGAAGTAGCGCTGGAGTTTCACCTAAAATAAGTAAAATCTTATCTCTAAATAAAGTTAATATCAACGTAAATACTAAACCTATGCAGACAGTGACAATACACATTGTTGAGAAATCACTTTTCGCTTCATCGTTTTTCCTTTGTCCCATCTTAATAGAGCAATGGATTGAGACAGCAGAACACAACATTGAAAACGCATCAACAAGCATAAACCAAGGTAAAGCAACTGAAAAGGCAGCTAAAGCGTTTTGTCCACAGTATCTTGAAATAAACAAACTGTCATCTAAAGTTTGGAAAATAGATACTAAAAGACGTGTCACAACAGGTGCGGCAACAAATTTAGCTAATTGCTTTAAAGTAAAATCTTTACCGATAGTATTTGTATTTATTTCATTATCCATACTATGGTATTTTATCGGAATAATAATATTAAGTCAAAGAAA
>JAGHUL010000105.1 GCA_018064825.1 Candidatus Colivicinus equi | reverse complement strand
CAGTATATTTAATGAACGTCTAATTCACTAAGGACGTAAAACGTTAGTTCTAATAAATATAGTAATGGCTATTACCCTGGTAATAGCCATTACTTTTTATTAGTTAGACGTCAGTCTAACTAAAAACCACATGCTATGCATGTGAGCATTGAATAGCTTAAGCGTGGTAAAGAAAACCTCCTATATAATGATTATGGTCCGACAACCAATAATCAAAATATAAGGAGGATATCAAATGCCAACCAAAGCAAATGACGATAGTAGTCTATCACATACAAGATGGAATTGTAAGTACCATATAGTCTTTATTCCCAAATATAGAAGAAAAGAAATATATGGAAAACTAAGATCTGATATTGTTTCTATCATTAAACAGTTATGTGTATATAAGAATGTAGAAATAGTAGAAGGTCACGCAATGAAAGATCATATCCATCTACTCGTGAAGATACCACCTAAACTGGCGGTATCAAGCTTTATGGGATATCTCAAGGGTAAAAGTTCTTTGATGATATTTGAACAGCATTCAAATCTTAAATACAAATATGGAAATAGGAACTTTTGGGCAAAAGGATACTATGTATCAACAGTAGGTTTGAATGCAAAGGTAGTAGAAGAATATATAAGAAACCAAGAAAAAGAAGATATGTTGTCTGACAACTTAAGCAAGAAAGAATATACCAATCCCTTTAAGGGATAAGCCATAGTGCAAAGCACGGTTGTCGGACTTCACAAGACCCTTGAGGGTCGATGTGTGGTTAAGGCCCTTATAGGGTAGCCAAAAAACCGCACGTTTTACGTGCGGATTGTTATTATGTTATTTACTGTTTTTCTCAATCATCTTTTCCATCCATTTTACATGATTAGATTGATTGATAAGAGCTTCTTGTTTTTCTGTGTTGTTTTTCTTTAGGTATGTGATTTCTCTTTCGAGTTGTTCACACTTCTGTTTTAGATTTTCAATAATATAGTTTTTGTTTTCTAATACTAATTTATAACCATCGATAGTATCAACATAGAATTCATTACTTGCTTCTGTAGGAGTATCATCGCTAACACCTATTAAATAAGAAACTATCGGTTGAATTGTGCTGTATCTAAATTCAAGATTTTTACCAGTAAAGATACGATCGATTGTTCCTTCAGGCACACCAGTGATTTCGGCTAGTTTAGCATTGGATAGTCGTTTCTCTTTTTTACGATTGTTGCACCAAGCTATTAATTCCTTGGGATTCAAACTTAATACTTCAGGGAAAGAATTTTTGCTGTCCATAGAGACCTCCTTTTTCTTTATTATTTCAAAAAAGAAAATATATGCAACCTTTATGCTCAAAGAATTAAAAAAATTAAGACTTTTGCAAAATCATAAGAATAATATATAGATGAATATTTAATATTTATTATTTACATCGTCTCTAACGTGGTATACTAAATATACCCAAATAAGGGAAACACGCCAATACATGTTACTGTCCAAATGTCCTAAGACAGAAGCTGGTCACTTGAA
>JAGHUL010000076.1 GCA_018064825.1 Candidatus Colivicinus equi | reverse complement strand
GGAATTATTCCAAAATTCGCTTTATGTGAGGATGGTGCAAATTGGTTTAAAGGGCGTGGTGAGTGGTTAGATGGTAGCGCGACCCCAGAACCAGGTATGTTGATATTCTTTGACTATAGCGGTACTGCTAGCGAGGCTAATCACGTTGGTATTGTAGAAAAAGTTGAAGGGAATAATCTGTATGTCATTGATGGTAATTCACATGATATGGTTAGAGAAAATGTGTACGATTTAGGTCAATATGACATTATGGGTTATGGTACCCCTTGTTATTAAAAAACTTTTTTAAATATTTTTAAAAAAACTATTGCTTTTCAATATTGCAATTGATAAGATAGAAAAAATGGGTTTGTAACCGGACGGTTAGAATTCATAAAAAAGAGTGCAAAATCCTCCGGTTATAGGGGGATTTTTTCCTCTTTTAGAACCCGAAGGAGAGGAGTCAAATATGACAACAAAAAACGCAGCTATTGGTTACTTGCCTGATGAAACCCCATCTATTGGCAAACTGCTTCTTTATGCCTTACAACAAGTAATCGTAATGTTCCCAGCAACAATCACTGTTGCTCTAATCACTGGTTTCCAAGTTTCGACAACAATCTTCGCGTCTGGACTTGCAACTCTATGTTTCACATTTATTACTAAAAGACGTATTCCTTTGTACTATGGTTCATCATTTGCTTATTTATCAGCTATAAGTTCAATGGCAATGGCTGAAGGAACTGCAGAACAAATTGCCGCATGGCAAGCATCTGGTATCTTACCTCCTGAATTAATTTCGAAGGCACAATTCGGTATCATCATGTCTGGTTTTGTATCTATTGCTGCTGGTATTATTGTTAAAAAATTTGGCCCTGAAAAAGTTGAAAAATTCTTGCCTGCTTCAATCACTGGTTCAGTATCAATGGTTATCGGTTTAACTCTAGCAGGTAGTGCAATGTCTGATTTCTTAGGCATTGGCGGTTCAATCAATGGCATGGCTGTTGAACAAGGTAGTAGCGTTGCTGCTGCTTGGCTAGTTGTTGGTTTAGTAACATTCATTTCAACTTGTGTATATGCAAGATATTGTAAAGGTTTATTATCACAACTTCCATTACTACTTGGTGTTGGAACTGGTTGTCTTGCTGCTGCTTTATTCTCAATCTGTGGCATCAACTTATTTAGAACAGTTCCTGCTGAAGCATTAGCTGCTTCAACTTGGAAACTTGGCGATGGTTCAATCTTCGCGCTTCCAGCATTTACTTTCCCTAAGTATTCACTAAATGCCTTAATCGGTATCATGCCTATTGCAATCGCAACTATTCCAGAATCTACTGCTCATATGTATCAACTTGAGATCTATATCAATGATGTTGCTAAACAAAAAGGTAAAGGCAAATATGATATGGTTGGCTTATTAGGAAATAACTTAATCGGTGATGGTTTATGTGATATGGTATCTGGTGTTGTTGGTGGCCCAGCTGGTACAAACTATGGTGAAAACATTTCAACAATGGCAATCACTAGAGTCTTCTCAGTTCCAGTATTAATTGCTGCTGCAATTATTGCTATGATCGTTTCTTGCTTCACTCCATTAATTCAAGTTATCTATGGTATTCCTCTAGCAGTTATCGGTGGTATTGAAGTATATTGCTTCGGTGCTATTGCTGCTCAAGGTATCGCAATCCTAATTGATAAGAATGTTTCAATGTTTGATTCGAAGAATATCGCTGTTATCGCTTTAGTATCTATCGTTGGTATCGGTGGTCAATTCGCATTCGGTGGAAACATTCCATTCTTCGGTGCATCAATTCCATGTATCGCTGCTGCTGCTGTTTCTGGTATCATTCTAAATATTGTCTTATCAATTTCTGATAAAGCTTTGGATAATAACGCATAAATTATATATAATAAATACAACAAACAAATAATGCTTTAGTTCTCTAAAGCATTATTGTTATTTAGAGGGGAGAAAAATGGCAAAATTTATTAACGAAGAATCACACACATTTAATGAGTATTTATTGATTCCTGGACATTCAACTAATGATTGTATTCCGACTAATGTTTCATTAAAGACACCTTTAGTTAGATTTAAAAAGGGCAAAAAGTCTGAGATTGAAATGAATATTCCTATGGTAAGTGCAATCATGCAATCAGTATCAGGAGAAAAGATGGCTATCGCTTTAGCAAAAGAAGGTGGCGTATCTTTCATCTATGGTGCTCAAACAATTGAAGATGAAGCTGCAATGGTTTCTAGAGCAAAGAATTATAAGGCTGGTTTTGTTAAGTCTGATTCTAATTTAAAACCAGATGATACTCTAGCTGATGTTATTAAACTATTAAATAAAACTGGACATTCTACAATGGCTGTAACTGATGATGGCACAGGTAATGGTAAACTTCTTGGTTTAGTTACTAGTAGAGATTATCGTACTTCAAGAATGGACAGCGGTTTAAAAGTTAAAGAATTCATGACGCCTATTAAGAAATTGATTGTTGCGGATGAAAACGTTTCTTTAACTGATGCTAATGATATTATTTGGGATCATAAATTAAATACTTTACCTATTGTCGATAAAAAAGGTAGATTGTGTTATTTCGTTTTTAGAAAAGACTACGATTCTCATCATGACAATCCTAATGAAATATTAGATGATGATAAAAAGTTGATTGTTGGTGCTGGCATCAATACTCGTGACTATAAAGAAAGAGTTCCTGCACTGGTTGCTGCAGGTGCAGATGTTCTATGTATCGACTCTTCTGAAGGTTTCTCTGATTTCCAAAAAGATACTTTAACTTGGATTAGAAAGAAATATGGTAACAAGGTTAAAGTTGGCGCTGGTAATGTTGTTGATGGCGATGGCTTTAGATTCTTAGCTGACGCTGGTGCAGATTTTGTAAAAGTTGGTATCGGTGGTGGTTCTATTTGTATCACTAGAGAAACTAAAGGTATCGGTAGAGGTCAAGCTACTGCTGTTATCGATGTTTGTAAAGAAAGAGATAAATACTTCAAAGAAACAGGTATCTATGTTCCTGTATGTTCTGATGGTGGTATCGTCCATGACCATCAAATCACTCTTGCTTTAGCAATGGGCGCAGATTTCGTTATGTTAGGTAGATATTTCGCAAGATTTGATGAATCACCTAGTAATAAAGTTTCAATCAACGGAACTTACTATAAAGAATACTGGGGCGAAGGTTCTGCACGTGCAAGAAACTGGCAAAGATATGATTTAGGTGGTGAAAAGAAATTATCATTTGAAGAGGGCGTTGATTCGTATGTTCCTTATGCAGGTAGTTTAAAAGATAATGTTTCACTAACTCTATTAAAGGTTAGATCAACAATGTGTAACTGTGGTGCTTTAACTATTAAAGAGCTTCAAAAGAAAGCTAAGTTAACATTAGTGTCTTCTACTTCAATCGTTGAAGGTGGAGCACATGATGTTCTACTAAAATCTAATACAATTTCTAACGAGAAATAATTTTTATAGAGAAAATAAAAGCACAATTAATGTGTGGAGGAATTGCTATGAGACTATTACTAATTGTTTTGTGTTTAGTGATTATGTCTATATTTATTTTCTTTGAGAAAAAAGAAAAGTATGTTTTAGCCGTTATATTAAAAGGGCTTGCATCTATGATGTTTGTTTTACTAGGTTATTATTGCGCCAGGGTATATGGTGACACCAACTTTAGTAAAATGGTTAAGACTGGATTAATACTAGGGCTTATTGCGGATGTCTTATTAAATTTGAGATTTGTATTTAAACAAAAGGGTAAATTAGTATTCTTAGTTGGTATATTAGTATTTTTAGCAGGACATATTTTATATTTATGCGCTTTAATTCCTACTGTGAATAACGTGGTAATTCCTTTAGTTATTGGTATTGTCTTAACTGCGATTATTATTAAGTGGATCTTTACCAAGATTGAAGCTGCAATGGCGTTTAAGATATTCGGTATTTTCTATATAGGTGCTATCGTAATTATGAATTGTTTTGCTTTTACTAATCTAATTCAAGATCCTAGCAACACAAGGTACATCATATTTACTATTGGCGCAGTATCATTTTTGATTTCCGATATTGTATTGATTCTTAATACATTTGGTAAGACTAGTAAATTTTCATTAAGAACAACTAATCTGTCCTTGTATTATATCGGACAATTATTGATTGCATATAGTTTGCTCTTGCCAATATTATCAATTAGTTAATCATCAAAAGTATGTGTATCAGCACATACTTTTTTCTTATTATAGGCATTTAGGATTAAGCTATTATGCTACAATTTAATAGTACTTATAAGAGGGTAGATATTATGAATCGTCCAAATTTTCCTAAAAAAGCCTTAATAACTGGCGGTATGCCTTATGGCAACAAGACCTTACATTTTGGTCATATTGGTGGCATGTATGTTCATGCGGATGTTTTCGCAAGATTTTTAAGAGATCGTATTGGTAAAGAAAACGTTTTATTTGTTTCTGGTACTGACTGTTATGGTTCACCAATTGCGGAAGGTTATCGTAAGAAAGTTGAACAAGATGGCTTTACTGGAACAATTGAAGATTATGTAATGAATAATCACAATACACAATATAAGACTTTAAAGGATTACGAAATTAGTTTAGATATTTTTGGTGCTTCTGGTTTAGAAGATACTAAAGATGTTCATCAAGCTGAGACTGATGAATTTATTACGACATTATATAAAAATGGTTGGTTAGAAAAACTTGTAACTAAACAATTCTATGATACAAAGTATGATTGTTTCTTAAATGGCAGACAAGTTGTTGGTAAGTGTCCTATTGAGAATTGCCAATCTGAAAAAGGTTATGCTGATGAGTGTGATTTAGGTCATCAATATATGCCTGAAGAATTGATTGATCCAAAATCTACTTTATCAGGAGAAACTCCTGAGATGAGAGATGTTACTAACTGGTATTTTAAATTGACTGATTGTCAAAAAGTATTAAAGGATTATGTCAATGACATTTCGTGCAAAGGAAATGTTAGAAAGATTGTTTGGGAAACAATGAATGAATCTTTGGGTGAACCTGTTATTTACATCCAAGAGAAATTCTTAGATGATTATCTAAAGATAAAAGATGAATTACCTGAACATACACATTCTGATTTAGAGAATATTAAAGGAAGTTTTACTATTGAATTTGCTTCATTGAAATTAAGAGAAGAAGCATGTCCAATCTTAACTAATCACAACATTAGATATAGAACTGGTAAGACTTTAGTTCCATTAAGACTTACAGGTAATATTGAATGGGGTGTAAAGGCTCCAGGTTTAGAAGGTGAAAAAGATTTAACTGTTTGGGTATGGCCTGAATCATTGTGGGCTCCTATCTCTTTCACAAAAGCTTATTTTAAACGTAAGGGTGAATCTGAAGATAGATATAAAGAATTTTGGTGCAATCCTGATGCGAATGTTTACCAATTTATTGGTCAAGATAATATCTATTTCTATGGTGTTGCGCAAATGCCAATGTTTATGGCTCAATCAGGAAAAGAATTAAATATTCATCCAAAAGCTGGTGAATTACAACTTCCTACATTAGTCGCAAATCACCACATCTTATTCTTAGATAAGAAGGCTAGTTCTTCTGGTTCTGTTAAGCCTCCTATGGCTGCAGATTTATTAGATTACTATACAGCTGAACAATTAAGAGCTCATTTCTTATCTCTTGCTTTGGGCAATAAATCTGTTAGCTTCATGCCTAAACCATTAAATCCTGAAGCTAATGAAAATGAACCTGATCCTGTATTGTCGCAAGGCAATCTATTCACTAATGTTTTGAATAGATTAGTCAGAGGTTGTTTCTATACAACACAAAAATATTTTGATGGCGTTATTCCTTATGGTGAAGTATCTGCCGATGTTAAACAGAATGCAGAACGTGCTATTTTGAATTATGAAAATCATATGTATAGATTTGAACTACATCAAGTTATTAATGATCTAGATTCATATATTAGAAACGCTTCTAAATATTGGTCAAAGAATTCTAATAATGAAGAGAACATTAAGCAAACTCTTATTGATGCATTCTATATGGTTAAGGTTGCAACAACTTTAGCTCATCCAGTAGTTCCTACAGGTGCAGAAAAGACTCAAGAATTCTTAAATGTTGATTATGATAAGTTCTTTAGTTGGGATAATATCTTTAGTAGCATATATGATATTGTTGACTACAAGGAAAATCATAAATTAAAAGAGTTAAAAGAACACGAAGATTTCTACGTTAAACATCCTAGTCAATTCTTACAAAAATAACAGTTCATTAGAACTGTTATTTTTTGAATAATCTATTTTTAATTCTTTTTATTAGATCCGATGGACCAACTTTTCTTAGCTCTTCTGCTCTGATTATTTTTTCGTCTTTATCACCTATATATTTTTGTAGAGCACGATAAGCTTTATTTGATTGGAAAGTATCAAAGCCTGTACGGTATGTGCTATTTAGTGTGAAGATGATAGAATCATGTCCTTCTTCGTGATCGACTTTCCACATTTTTACATCATTGTAATCTAAGAAATATGCGTATTCTTGATTTTTAGAATTATAGATTAGGACTCCATCACTATATATTTCAGCAACCTTTTTATCTTTCATAGCATATAGTACCGCAATAGCCATTATTAGGAAGAATACGCCCAATATTCTAACGAATAGATTATTTGGTATCAACATTGCTACTCCAGCAATTAGACACACTATTGGGGCTATTTTTGGCTTAAAACCGATTGTAGAGTCTAGGGTACCTGTAGGTACATAATCTTTTACTAAGATATAAGTTAATTGTTCTTGTTCCATAAGATAATTTTAACATATAAAAAGACTACATTGCTGTAGTCTTAATTCATCAAATATTTGATTAACTATTATAGACCGCTCTTGTTTAATAGATTTAAGAAGTTTTCTGTTTCGTTTTGAGTTGTTAATCTAGAAGTTAAAACGCCACCTCTCATTTCAGCAATCTTACGATATACTTCTGCATCTTCTTTTGTTACAGCGATTGATTTAGTAACCATTACGTATTGAGTACCAGCTATAGGAGCAGCATTACCAACGTTAATTTCAGCAATCTCTAATCCTGATTCCATTACTGCTAATGCATCAGAAGGGAATTTACAAATGATGAACATTGTCTCATCTGGATGTTCTTGAGCATATTTAATAGTGTCAGCAATTGAAAGAACGTATACTGTATTTCCTCTAGCGGCCATTGGTAGAGCCATCTTTTGGATAGGGTCCATAGATACCTTATCGTTACAAACGATAATCTTATCTGCACCTATTGAGTTCATCCATGTTACTGCTACTTGTCCGTGAATTAGTCTATTATCAATTCTTAAATGTTTAATCATAATCTGATTACCTCCAATTACAATTATACAACAATAATGTAAGCGATACCAACAATTAATAAAATATTTTGCATTTTACATACACGACACATTTTCTGTAGTAAACAATTATTAATCTACATTTAAACAATATGTTATTTGTTATAATATCCTTAGTATTGAAAAGGTATTATGTATGATAAAAGTTGAACATTTAAGAAAGAAATTTGGTAATATTGTACCACTTAAAGATATCAATGTAACCATTAACGATGGAGAAGTCGTAAGCATTATTGGCCCCTCTGGTACTGGGAAGTCAACGTTTTTACGTTGTTTAAATTTGTTGGACACACCTACATCAGGACACATTTGGATTGATGATGAAGAAATAACCAAAAAGAATGCTCCAGTATACAAAATTAGACAAAAAATTGGTTTTGTTTTTCAATCTTTTAATCTTTATGAACATCTAACAGCTGTAGAAAACGTTATGTATGCTCAAGTTAAATTACTTAATAAAACACGTCAAGAAGCCTATGATTATTCCATAATGCTTTTAAATACAGTTGGTTTACAAGGCAAGGCTATGCAATATCCAAGCGAATTGTCAGGTGGCCAAAAGCAACGTGTAGCGATTGCAAGAACATTGGCGTTAGATCCAGATATAATTCTTTTTGACGAGCCTACTAGTGCCTTAGATCCATTGATGGTTGGCGAGGTTGCTGACACAATATATGATCTTGCCAAAATGGGTAAAACTATGATTATTGTTACTCACGAAATGAAATTCGCTAAGAAAATTAGTAATCGTATATTATTTTTTGCGGACGGCATTGTATATGACGAAGGAACTCCTGAAGAAATTTTTGATTATCCTACTAAAGAAAAAACAAAGTTATTTATGCAAAATATTGGTGTAAGAACTTTTGAAGTAATAAAGGATGTAACTGACTATTATGATGCTATGAATGAAGTTCGTAAATTTGTTGCGAAATATGATGTTGATAATTCGTACGTTCATAAATTAGAACTATTAGTTGAAGAGTTTACGTTTAATTTCTTTAAAGAATACGCTAAGCATGAAGAGAAGATGAAAGTCATATTAAGATGTGATAAAAAAACTGCTGATGTAAGTTGTAGTTTTTATCACAATATCGAAAGAAATTTCTTAGATAATCGCAATATAACGATATCTTCCAGATTAATAACTACTCTTTCTTCATTAATTGAAGAAAAAGAAATAAATGAAGATGGCTACAACAAGATTCTTGAATGTGTTTTAACAAAGGAGGAGAACTAATGAAAAAGAAAAATATAATGGTTCTTCTAGTGTTATCTTGTTTATTATTGACTAGTTGTGCAAATACTCAAAAAGCTCAAGAATATAAGTCGTTACAAGATTTTCAAAATAAAAGAATAGGTGTACAATCAGGCACATTATATGAAGATCATGTATACAAGAAGATAAGTGATGCTGAAGTTGAATTATTTACGGATCCTAATGCAATGCTACTTTCTCTTTCGCTAGGGAAACTTGATGCTTATGTTACAGACGAATCGGCAATAGGTTTTGAAAGGAAGCAATATCCAGAGCTAAAGCTCATAGATGAGCCTTTAGCCGTTGTTCCTGTTGGTATTGGGGTAGGTGAAACACCAAGAAAAGAACTATTAACTAAGCAGATGAATGATTTCATAGCTAACGCCGAAAAAAATGGCACACTTTCTGAATTAAAAACTTATTGGATTGAGAATTGTGACGAAGATAATAATGTTACCGATAGGTCTAATATTACAGGTGAAAATGGGCAAATCATCGTCGCGATGGAAGGTGCTTATGTTCCTTTTT
Organism: Candidatus Colivicinus equi; assembly: GCA_018064825.1. Taxonomy (GTDB): domain Bacteria; phylum Bacillota_I; class Bacilli_A; order Erysipelotrichales; family Erysipelotrichaceae; genus Colivicinus; species Colivicinus equi. The sequence continues at coordinate 9,079 of JAGHUL010000076.1, read as the reverse complement.
CATATATTAATGGTCAAGTATCTGAGGGCTATGATGTAGATTTCATTTATCGTTTCTGTAGAGAATATGGCTATGAGCCAGTGTTTGAATTAATGGAATATGATGCTCTTTCGCCTGCTTTATCTACTGGCAAATGTGATCTTGCGACAAATATAATTTATGACGAAGAAAGAAAAGAACAGGTAACGTTAACTAGCCCATACTATAATTCTGTAATTGTTCTTGGCTATTTTGGGAATGTTAAAGCGAAAGCCTTTACTATTGATAATATTATCGATGGCTTTGAGAAAACTTTTATTAAAGATTCTAGATGGATGCAATTTGCGAGTGGTGCTCTTGTTACATTGATTATTTCAACATTCTCGATATTATTAGGAACTATATTTGGATTAATTCTATATATTATTTGCAGAAATAAAGGAAAGCTAATTAATTTATTAGTTGATAAAATTAGTTGGTTAGTTGAGGGAACGCCAACCGTATTGTTACTAATGATTTTCTACTTTATTATTTTTGGAAATGTAAATATTGAGAAAGTAATTGTAGCTGTTGTTGTATTTACAATTATCTTTACTGTTTCTATGTTCTCGATGTTAACAAGTGGTGAAAAAGCGGTTGGACCAGGTCAATTAGAAGCGGCATTATCTCAAGGTTTCTCAGAATTTGTGGCATATATATTAATTATTCTTCCTCAATCAGCTATTCATTTCTTGCCTCAATATTGTGATGAAGTTGTATCTTTAATTAAAGAAACTTCAATTGTAGGCTATATTGCGATTTTAGATTTAACGAAAGTAAGTGATATGATTCGAGGAAGAACTTTTGAACCATTCTTTCCATTAATTTTTACAACAGTTATTTATTTCTTACTTTCTTGGTTGCTTACTATTGGTGTCAAGAAACTGCTTCGCTCTTTGTCACCTGCAACAAGAGATTTAGATGAAGTTTTCCGTGATATTAAAAGATAAGTGATAAGGCAACTATTTCCTAGCATAGGATGTTTAATGTGCTAACACAAAATCTTTTAGATTCCATTCTTTTTGAGCATTCAGGACAAATTATTGGTGGGAATACTTTCTCTATAACAAGTGTTTTAATTCTTTTTGCATTATCAACTTTTGCATCTTCAATAACTGCATCATCTAAATTTATTAAATCTAATAATTCTTTGATAATATTATTCACGTAGCCTCCTTTCTGATTGATCGCAAATCTAATCATAAAGGAAAACAAAAGGAAGGTAAATTTACCATACTAAGTGGTAAAATTCCTTTCTTTTTAAATGAAAATCACATAATTGAAATATAGTCCCCAAAATTACTCCCCTAAAATGAAATCTCCTAGAAAGTTTGGATAAAAAAACGCAGGTCATATGACCTGCGTTTTAAGTTAATCGTTTAGATTTGCGATTAAGCCATCCAACCTAAAGCACCTAGTACGAATGCAATAACGAATAATACTAAGATGACAGTAAGAGGTTTAACCTTCTTAGCCTTGATAGCCCAGTAGCAAGCACCAGTGATGATGATTGGTACAAGGTAAGGGAAGATTGCATCTAATGATTCTTGTAATGTCTTAGCAGCTTGAACAACATTGCCTTCAGCGTCTAATAAGTCAGTACCTAGTTTAATAGGAAGTGTAGCACCGATCATTGAAGGAACGAAGCCACCCATAACTGTAACACCAAGAATTGATGCAGCAACTTGTAACTTATCTAGAGTACCAGAACCTGATACATCGTTGATAACGTTAACACCTTGTTTGTAGCCATAATTGAATAGAGGCCAACGAAGTAAGAATAGAACGAATACTGGTAATGTAGAGAATAAAATTGAAGCCCAGTTTCCTTCAGCAGCTAGACCAGCAGCGATAATGCTGAATGGTGGAGTTACTAGAACAGCTTGAATTGTATCACCGATACCAGCTAAAGGACCCATTAAAGCAACCTTTAGTGAATCACCTGTTTCAGGTTGACCAGCTTCTTCTAGAGCTACGTCAGCACCGAAAATTAATGCAGAAGCACCTGGGTGAGTGTTATAGAATTGCATATGTCTTTCAAGGTTACGACAGATTGTTTCATCATCGTCGAATAACTCTTTGAATACAGGAACCATAGCGTATGCATAACCTGAAGCTTGCATCTTTTCATAGTTCCAGCACCATTGTAATGCCCAGTTGTGTCTTGCACAAGCTTTTGATAAAGCGCTCTTTGATAATTTAGTAGACATTATTTAGCACCTCCAAAAACAAGAATACCTGCTAGAGCAGCACCAACTAATGCTAATGCGATTGTGCCCATACCAGCGTATGCGAATAAAACGAAACCTAAAATTAGGAATGGCCAGTACTTCTTAAGATCCATGTAAGATAATAGAAGAGCAAAGCCGACAGCTGGTAATACTTTACCAACTACTGATAAACCTGTTGATACCCATGCAAATGAATTTGCGAAGTTAACTAGAGTAACAACGTTATCAATCATAATCATACCTAGGAATACTGGAATCATTCTAGATAGAGTCCAAGGTAATATACCTAATAGAGTAACAAGTTCAAATTTCTTGATATTGTTCTCTGCTAAAGCCTTATCACCTAAGTGTTGGAAGATAGTTGTTGTAGCACGGCCTAAGATATCCATTTCAGACATTAATAGTGCTAGAGAAACAGCTGTTGTTAAACCAACATTGTAGTCACCGCCAGCTTTAACTGCGATAACTGTTCCGAATAATGCTCCTGTAATCCAGTCAGGAATAGTAGCGCCACCATAAGTATAGAAACCAATACTCATAAGTAAGCAAGTAGAACCAATTTGGAAGCCCATGTTAACATCGCCTGCACATAAACCAGCTAGAACACCAGTGATTAATGTAGTACGGATGCCAAGTCCAGAAAGGTTAGCGACCATAGAGACACCGCTCCATAAGCCTAGGATAATACCTAATAGTACATTGCTCATTTTAAATGTACCTCCCTTTGTACCATTTATTTTATCGTATTGTGGAAGCGATTTCAACAACTTTCACATAATTATCACATTTTTCACATAATCGTCTCTTGTCTTATATAATAAGAAGGAAGAGGTATTTCTATGCAAGATAAATTATATAAACGTTCAACTTTGATGTTAGGCATCATTCTACTAATTAATATAGGCGCTATTGTATGGCTATTCTTAAATAAGGATGTATGGGCAAACAATAGGACTTTAGTCTCTGTTTGCTTTGTCATCTTTATGTTGGCTAGTATGTTATTTTATGCATACATTGATTTAAATGCTGATCGTAATTATATAAGGAAAGCTGTTAGGAACGGTGATGTTGTAATGGCTAAGATTAAAACTGGTAGTTTTATTAGAATCGCTAGAGATGCAAGACTTAAAAAACATATATATTGGAAACTTGATGCAATATTATATGATGACGATATGAATCCACATGACATTACTATTATTGAAAAATTTGCTCCTAGCCAAACTAGTATACCTACAGGACATGTCTATATTACTTATGACAAGAACAATTTAAATAATAGTTTAATTATTCCTAATGTTATTATTTCTTCTATTCCTGAGTATCAATTCTTAGTAGAAACATATGAAAAAGAAATTAGTCCTAAATATTTGAATGCATATTATAGAAATGGTTTAGTTTTACAATCTTACAAAGATTCTATTAAAGAAGAAAAAGAATTTAGAAAGACGATGCAACAACAATAAGCTACTTAGGTAGCTTTTCTATTATGATAAAAGGCGTAATTTTTGATTTAGATGGCACAACGATTAATTCCTTAAACGATATTGCTTATTCAGTTAATATCGCTTTAAGCGATTTTGGTTACGAAACAAAAGACACTGAATTAGTAAGAAAATATATGGGAACTGGATTTAGGAATCTAGTTAAAGGATTATTACCTGATGATGTAGACGAAGAAATAATCGACAAAGTCACAACACATTATTCGGATGTATATGGCAAGCATTATATGGATAAGACTGTAGCGTATGATGGCATTTATGAATTGATGAATTCTTTACAGAAGATGAATATAAAAATTGCCGCAAATTCAAATAAGAAAAACGAATTTACAGCTAACATCATGCACAAGCTTTTCCCACAAATTAATTTTGTGGCAACAATAGGCGCAAGAGATAATGTCCCTAACAAACCAGATCCGACATCAGCAATAGAAATAATAAATAAAATGGGACTAGAAAAAGATGAAGTGTTATATATTGGAGATAGTGAAGTAGATATGATGACAGGCATTAATGCCGGAATAAAAGTTATAGCTTGTTTATGGGGCTTTAGAACAAAAGAAGAAATTGAAAAATATAATCCTGTGTTATTTGCACAAAGTCCACATGATATTGAAGAATTCATCAAGGAGGAAAACAGATGAAGAAAGTATTTGTACCAATTAAATTAAACGAAACACAAAGGCAAAAGATTGAAAGTGTTTCAGATCAGTTTACGTTTACTTACGAAGTTGATAAAGACGCTAACATCATTTTAGGAAATTACAATCCAAATGAATTAAAAGAATTTAAGAATCTAGAATGGATTCAAACAACAGCTGTTGGTGTAGATGCTTTTATTAAGAAAGGTGTTCTTAATGATAATGTAGTTTTAACAAATGCTGTTGATATTCACTCAAAAGAAGTTGCAGAACATGCTTTTGGTTTGATGGTTACATTACTTAAAAAGCTATATTTATATAGAGATAATCAAGCTAATCACTTGTGGCACGATGAAAGCAAAGTTAAATCATATGATGGTTTAAGAGTATGTATCGTTGGATTAGGTGATATTGGAAGATGCCTGGCAAAGATTTGTCACAATATGGGAATGTACGTTATTGGCGTTAAACGCAAGATGATAGATAAACCAGAATATGTTGATGAACTATATACTAATATAGATACGCAAAAAGCTATAAGCGATGTTGATGTTGTCTTTACAATTCTTCCAGGAAGCAAAGAAAATACACATTTATTTACTGTAGATACATTTAAGAAAATGAGAAAAGATACAATCTTAGTAAATGTTGGTAGAGGAAATCTATATTCTGAAGAGACATTAATTGAGGTTTTAGAAAATCATATCATTGAAGCTATTGGTATGGATGTCTTTGAAAAAGAACCTATTAGTGAAGATAGTAAATTGTGGTCATATAAGAATTTATTAATCACACCACATGTTGCCGGATACTTCCACTTGGCAAGCGCACTTGATGCATATGTAGATTTGTTAGTAGAAAACTTAAAACGTTTCGCAAATGGCGAAGAATTAAAATATGTTGTAAAGGAGAGAGAATAATGAGAGTTGATTTTGGACCTAAGTCACTAGTATATCCAGAACCCGTTTTGATTATTGCGACTTATAATGACGATGGCACTGCTAATGCAATGAATGCGGCGTGGGGTGGTGTTTCTGATACTAATGAAATTCATATTTGTTTATCAAAACATAAAACTACAAACAATATATTAAAAAGAAAAGAATTTACAGTATCTTTTGCGGATAAAGAACACATTGCCGCATGCGATTATGTTGGCTTAGTTTCTGGAAACGAAGTTCCTAATAAACTAGAAAAAGCAAATCTACATACTGTTAAAGCAAGCAAAGTAGATGCGCCAATAATCGCAGAACTACCTGTTGCGATTGAATGCAAACTAATTTCTTATGACGAAAATACTGGTCATCTTTATGCATCGATAGTGAATGTATCTGTAGATGATAGTGTTCTTACCGACAACAAAGTTGATTTAAATAAATATCATCCAGTAATCTTTGATGACTTTAATCATGAATATAGATTGATTGCTGACAAGGTTGCGGATGCATTTAAAGTCGGAATGACTATAAAGGGGTAATGACATGAAGAATAATTTGTTTGGTTTTGGTTGTATGAGACTTCCTTTGCTAGATAAGAATGATCAAACTAGTGTTGATATTGAACTAACAGAGAAGTTGGTTGATGAATATTTAGAAAGAGGATATACATATTTTGACACAGCTTATGTATATCATAGTGAGAAAGGTGAATCCTTTGTTAAAAAGGTATTAGTTGATAGACATGAACGTAGTGGTTTTGAAATCGCAACTAAGCTTCCATTATGGAATTTAACTAAACCAGAACAAATGGAAGAGACTTTCAATAAACAATTAGATAATCTTGGTGTTAAGTATGTTGATTATTATCTACTTCATTGCTTAACTAGCGAGACATATAAGATTGCTGAAGACCTAGGTGCTTTTGCATTTGTTGTAGATAAGAAAAAAGCTGGTTATGCAAAACATATTGGTTTTTCATTCCATGACACACCAGAACTATTAGATGAAATATTAACTAAACATGGTGACAAGATTGATTTTGTTCAATTACAAATTAACTATCTAGATTGGGATACTGAAAATGTTCAATCTAGAAGATGTTTAGAAGTTGCAAAGAAACATTTAAAACCAGTTACGGTTATGGAACCTTGTAAAGGTGGCAAGTTAGTCAATATTTCTGATGATGCTGTTGCATTGTTAAAAGAGTGTAATCCTGAAAGATCAATTGCATCTTGGGCATTCAGATTCTGTCTATCGCAATCTGGTGTTGCTAGAGTGCTAAGTGGTATGAATTCAACGGAACAATTAGAAGATAATTTAAATACTATTGATAACTTTGAACACCTAACAGAAAAAGAAAAAGAAGCATTAGCTAAAGTTGTTGAAATAATCAATAGTAAAACAGTTGTTCCTTGTACAGGTTGCTCATATTGCACAAAGGAATGTCCAATGAATGTTGCAATTCCTGATTATTTCAGTTTATTGAATTATTCAAAGGCTTTCCCTAAGGCACGTGCTGAACAAGCTGCACGTTATCAATCTATTACAGGTAAAAACGGAAAACCAAGTGACTGTATCGAGTGTGGCCAATGCGAAGAGAAATGCCCACAACATATACAGATTAGAGATTTCTTAAAACAAGTTAGTGAACAATTTGAAAAATAGTCAATTAACTTATGATAGAATAATGATGTTGTGATGAAGAGACGAGTAAATTATTAAGGCTTAATAGAGAGTTCTAGATGGTGGAATTAGAACAAGTACTGATAATTGAAAAAAGACTTGGAGCAAAACGGTTGTTACGATATAACTATTAAGAGTGCACTTATGTGAACTAAGGTGGTACCGCGTTAATAAACGTCCTTAGAGGACGTTTTTATTTTGGAGGAAATTATGGAAAGAGTATTAAATGATCAACAATTAGTTAGAAGACAAAAAATGGAAGATTTAAAACAAAAGGGAATCTATCCTTTTGGCAACGCCTTTGACAGAAACGCTACTTCTAAATCTATCAAAGATAAATATGGTGAAACTAGTAAAGAAGAATTAGAAGCAAATGTTGTTGCCGTAAAGATTGCAGGAAGAATCATGTCAAAAAGAAGAATGGGCAAGATGTGTTTCATGCACATTCAAGATAAAGAAGGTTTAATCCAACTTGTTATTAATAAGGCTGATTTAGGTGAAGAACCATACGAACTAGTAAAAGCTTCAGATATTGGTGACATTATCGGTATTGAAGGTAATGTATATAGAACTAATCCTTCTGAACAAAATCCAAAAGGTGAATTATCAGTATATGCTTTAAAATATATTCATCTAACAAAAGCATTAACACCACTTCCTGAAAAGTTCCATGGTTTAACTGATAAAGAAGAAAGATATAGAAGAAGATATGTTGACCTAATCATGAATGAAGATTCAAAGAGAGTTGCATTTATGAGGCCAAGAATTCTTTCGGCAATTAGAGAATATTTGGCAAAGGAAGAATTTACAGAAGTAGAAACCCCAGTATTAACAACGTTATTAACTGGTGCTAGTGCTAAGCCTTTTATCACACATCATAATAGTCAAGATTTAGATATGTATCTAAGAATAGCTTTGGAATTAAATCTAAAGAGATTGTTAGTTGGCGGTATGGAAAAAGTCTATGAAATTGGTAGAACATTTAGAAATGAAGGTATGGACTTACAACATAATCCAGAGTTTACTTTAATGGAATTATACGAAGCATACTCAAACTTAGAAGGTATGATGAATCTGACAGAGGGTATGTATAAATATATTGCAGATACAGTATGCGGAAAGAGAACTTTCACATATTTAGGTAATGAGATAAATGTTGATGGCGCTTGGAAGAGAATTTCAATGACTGATGCTATCAAAGAAAAAACAGGTATTGATTTTAAAGCTAACAATTATACATTAGAAGAAGCTAAGCAATTAGCTAAGGAACACGAGATTGAAGTTGAACCACACTACACAGTTGGTCACATTATTAATGCTTTCTTCGAGAAATATGTAGAAGAAACATTAATTCAACCAACATTCCTATATGGACATCCAATTGAGATATCACCATTAACTAGAGCAAACCAAGAAGATCCTAGATTCGTTGATCGTTTCGAACTGTTCATTTCTGGTCATGAATGTGCAAATGCATATACTGAACTAAACGATCCTATTGATCAGCTTCAAAGATTTGAAGATCAATTGAAAGCAAGAGAATTAGGCGATGATGAAGCTAACGATATCGATATGGATTTCATCGAAGCATTAGAATATGGCATGCCTCCAGCTGGTGGTATAGGTTATGGTATCGATAGAATGGTGATGTTATTTACAGAATCTGATTCCATTAGAGATGTAATCTTATTCCCTACAATGCGTGAACGTGGTTAAAAAGTCCTTTATTTAAAGGCTAAAAATGAATTTGACTATTGGGTATACCCAAAAAATACCCAACAAAAGCAAAGCATAGTTCCTATTTAACCAAATATGAATATATAAATTTACATAAGCCAGAGAAATCTGGCTTTTATCGTGTTTGGGAGAAAGGAAATGAGAAGAAAATGCAAAAGAAGTATTTCAAAGTCAAAAACAAAGAAACATAAATATGTTTCAGAAGATGGAAAAGTAATAGTTCTTAATGATGAAGAATTTAGATCATTAAAACAATTACAAAAACAACAAAACAAAATTATGGATCTCAGTCGTTTGAAAGGAAGTGATAATTAACCATTAATTAA
>JAGHUL010000059.1 GCA_018064825.1 Candidatus Colivicinus equi | reverse complement strand
TCAGCTCTTAGATAATCATCTCTATTAATAGTTCTGAAGTTTGTATCAACTCCTCCAGGATATATAGCAGTTACTACGATACCTTTATCTTTAACTTCTTTTCTAAGTGTATCCGACAAAGCTTCCATAGCCTTTTTACTAGCAGTATATGCGCCTATAGTTGGATTGTCATATTTACAACAACTACTTAGTATATTAACGATATTCCCATGGCCTTTTTCAATCATATTAGGAAGAACTTTTTGAATACAAATAAGATGACTAATGCAATTTATATCTAACATCTGTTCAAAGATATCAACATCAATATCTTTAACTTCTTGCTTTCCTAGATTAGCGCCCATATTATTGATGAGAATATCAACACCGCCATTATTATTAATATCATCTAAAGCGTTAATTAGATCTTGTCTATTATGCGCATCAAAGCAATAACTCTTTACTACGTTCTCTAGTCTTGCTACTTCATCTAATTTCTCTTTTGTTCTGCCAAACAAAAATAGCTTATATCCAAGTTCATTTAGTTTGATAGCAGTAGCTTTGCCTATACCATCACTTGCGCCAGTTATTAGTACTGTTTTCATATTTCCTCGTTTCCTATTATTTATCTCTAAATTTAAGAAGTAGTGGTAAGAATAAACCGCCTACTGTATTTCCCAATAATACAACTAAGATAAAATAAACAGCTTTTAATGAAAAGATGCCTGCCGTAAAGAAATAATACATATCGGCAACGCTATGTTCAAAACCACACAAAATAAAAGCAGATATAAAGATAAAAGCTCCCCAAACTATCTTGTGTCTTTTATATGTATCTACCGCAAGATAAACAAAGATATCGCACATGAAACTCTTCATAAGTATTGATACAAAATCAAGTTCAAGTTTCTTATTACATAACTCAATAGCCTTTTGATTCATGCTAGGAGAACAAGCGATACATATTAAAGCAATAATTAATGTACCAACTACATTACCCAAGATAGAAAGAAATAACAATGTTATATAATCTTTATTCTTATTATCAAATAGATAACAAATCTTACCAGTATATAGATTGTATCCATTAAGCATTATCGTGAATAAACCTAAGCCAAACAATACTGAACCAACAACTTTACTCTCGCAACTTAAAAAACAAGCTCCACCTAAGCCAATACAAATACCAGCTAATACACCATTAATAAATTCTTTCTTAATATTCATTCTTTGACAAATTCCTTATCTTTATTTTCTTTACCTTTAAATTCAATTATCGTAACCACAATACTATTTGGATTTAATACTTGAGCATTTATACTAATAGGAGTTTCAGTTGGTTCTAATAGTACTATATATCCATTTGCATTAAACTATTTAATTGCGTCTTTACAATCAGAAGTATTAATTCTTAAGGTATCGAAGCCAACCTTAACTCCAGGATAATTGATCAATTCTACTAATGATTCGTTCATATCTTCTGTATTAATACTTACGCAATTTACTTCCATACAAATACCCTTAAATTATTATCATTATATACCATTAACTATTAGGAATGATTCTAACCAATCGCTAATTAATAACTGCATAATAAACAAAAGTATTTTTTCTTCATATACAATCCTTCTTTCGCGCAATATAACTAATAATCTATTTTTTAGTTATCTACCTTACCATTTTTCCATATATCTACAATTGAATATGTTGTGCCAAGATCTATTCCTATTGCAGGAGCAGATCCTCCAGTAACGATTTTCAGCTCTTCATCTGTTAGTTCTTTTAATTTGAATGTTAAGGCCTCAAATTCTTGTTTCAATTCATTTAATTCTTCTTTAGTTTTTGCCATA
>JAGHUL010000101.1 GCA_018064825.1 Candidatus Colivicinus equi | reverse complement strand
AATTTTCTTTAATTAGTTCAACAAAGTTTTCTACAGTAATTGGAGCTACTTCTGGATATAGTTCTGCTTCCATTACTTTACCATTTTCCATTTCAATTCTAATTGCAATATTTTCCATATTTTCTCCTTTTATGTCCTATCTTATTGTAACAAAAAGGATAGCTTTTGCTATCCTTCAAGTCCTTCCATATTGAATTCATCAATATTGACATTTTCTGATTCACCTGTATTTTCAGCAGGTTGCATTAATGATACGAATTCTGTAATGTATGTATCTTCATCAGCACCTTCTAGATATGAATTAATATTTAACACGATATCATTCATATCGTATGGAAGTTCTACTGTGATTGTTTTTTCTTCATCCATACTATTACGTTTTTCTGTAAGAACTAAATCTAATGTACATTTTTGGCCAATGACTTTTACAACAGTTCTTTCTTCTTTACCTAGAATAGCGACATCTTCACCTTTATAAGATATTTCAATGTATTGATATGCTTTATAGTCGCCAATTGTTTTATTGTCTAGATAAACAGTGTGGCCTCTACCAATAATTAAGCACAGGATAGAGATACCAACTATGATTACGATTAGACCTAAAGAGAAAAGAATTTTTCTTGTTTTTTTCATCTTACTTTTCCTCTTCTTTCTTTTGAGCTGCTGCTAGTTGTTTACCTACTTCAGATTTTTGTTGACGTTTTTTAATTTCATACATTATTAATGAAATAGTGATTACGGCATATGATACGAATACTCTGAAGTATTCACCAGTCATTGAGTCACCAGTGATTTTAGCACCAACTGATGGCGCAACAATGAATAGGGTATGGAATAATACAACTCCTAAAAAGACGTTTCCGATTGATGCTCTATCAACTGAAGCACCGCCTACTAATAGGGCTGCAATAGCGAACATACCAACATTTGAGTGAGATGAGTATGTAACGATAGTACCCATATTTTGTAAGTAGATAATCATGCCAAGACCAGCCATTACAGTTGAAATTATCATAGCGATAATTCTTGTTCTATCGACATTGATACCTGCATCTTTTGCGACTTCCATATCTTGACCAACTGCTCTCATATCTTGTCCAAGTTTAGTTTTCTTGAACCAAACAATGAATAGACACATTAGAGCAATAATGATTAATGTTAATACTGGAATCTTGATTCCTGCAACTTTAATTGCCAACGCATTATCTAAACATTGTCTAGAAGTAGTTAAGTTTACAGAGTTTCTGACACCATATCCTCTCATCAATAATAAATCTGGATCAGAGATAGGGATGATAGTACCCATTAGATATAGAACGATTAATAGATAGACACCATTCATGAAATATGAAATGATGTAGCTTGCTACCATTTCTCTACTCTTAGCCATATTTAAGACCTTACCACAGAACCATCCAAATAAGATAGAAATAGGAATAGAGATTATTGAAGCTAAGACAATAGCTGGGATACCCCAAATCTGCCAATCATAAACTAGAATTAAAGCAAGTTCGCCAGCCATAGCACCTAGAGTCATACCGAAGTTAAGACCCATACCTGCCATTATCGGAATTAATAATGATAGGATTAGGAAGGCGTTTCTGCTTAAACGAGACATTAATTCAGAAAGAATATAATTAACTGAGAATCCAGATGCTGGAATACATATCGCACAAATAATTACAAACATTATTGGTACGATATTTTTTGAACAAAAGTTTATAACCTTTTTCATTATTTTTTGCCCTCCTCAGTTTTTCTTGTAAGAGCATATAAGATAACACCGTTTGATACGATTGTTCTTATAACATCAGAAATATCTAAAGCAATTAAACCGTTCAATACTGATGGAACGATAGATATGATTGCTTGATACAAGATAACACCAATTACAACATTAAAGATAGAAGCTTTATTGACGCTAGCGCCACCTAATAGAATTGCTGCAACGGCAGGCATAGCCATTGAGAATGGAGCGTTATATAGCTGAATGAAACCGAATGTTTGTTCGTAAACTATAATACCGATTGCGCCCAAGCATGTAGACATAATAACTGATAAAGTTCTTATCTTGTTGATATTGATACCTGCAGCTTTTGCGAAAGTTGGATTTGAGCCAACAGCCGTCATAGCAGTACCAGTTTTAGTATGTAAGAATGCCCAAATAATCAAAGCTAATAAAGCGAAGAACAAGATACCACCAGTAGGTATTTCTAATTCGCCAATCTTAAATGATAAGAAGTTTGATAGTATTCTAGAATAATATCCTTCAATAGAAATAGTACTTCTTAAGCCAGTACCAGAATAGCCCCAAACCATTGTTGTTGAACGGTATGGAAGTAATAACCACAAGATACAGAAAAGAGATACTGCAGAGAAGCCAACGTATGTGGCAATCATCATTTCTCCACCCTTAATCTTGTTTAACAATAGTCCATAGAAAAAACCGAATGCTATCGCGAATGCTACACCGATTCCGATGGCTACAAAGAATGAAGCAGCACCAGTGAAACCAAATTCAATTGATAATGTTGCTCCAAGTAAACCTGCTTCAATGCCTAGTGGCAAACCGAAGTTTAAACCACAACCAGAATGGATCATTGGTACCATCGCAAGAACAAGAATAGAGTTCATTACGAAACGATTGAAACAGTTTGATAGTAGTGAAGTAACGCTAATATCCGCAATTGGTGCAAGGCATAACATCACAATTACGAATAGGGTAAGTATTACTCTAGGAAGGCCATAACTAGCTAATGCTTCTTTAACTTTATTCATCTTTCTCCTTCCTCCTACTTAACATTCGATACCATCAACTGGCCGAATTCTTCAGATGATTTATTTGCAGGTAAGATACCAGCAATCTCACCACCTGATACTATAGCGATACGATCACATACGCCTCTTAATTCTTCTAATTCAGAAGAACAAATAACGATTGTAACGCCTTTTTCTTTGTTTAGTTTTCTTAATGCTTCTAAGACTAGAGCTTTAGCACCTACGTCAATACCTCTAGTTGGTTCTGATGCAAATAAGAATTTTGGTTCAAGCGCAAAAGATTTTGCAAGACAGATTTTTTGTTGATTACCACCTGATAATTCTTTTGCTTTTTGTTTTGAACTTGTACATTTAATTTGTAATTGTTCAATATATTCGTCAGTTACTTTTTTAATTGCTTTTTCATCTCTCCACTTGATTAGTCCACCAAGCAAAGGTTTTAAGAATTTATCTTGTATTTGCATTGCAGGGAAGGCTATGTTCCATTCAAGCGTTTCATCTAGTAGTAGTCCTACGCCTCTTCTACTTTCAGAGACGAATGCTAGTTTTGAATCAAGACATTTTCTTGGATTATTTAGCGCTAATTGTTGACCATCAAATTCAACATTTCCACCAGCTTCATATAATCCCATAATTCCATTAGGGATTCCTAACTTACCTTGTCCTGCTAGACCACCGATACCTAGGATTTCTCCTTCCTTGATATCTAAATTGACATTTCTAACTAGTTCTCCAGGCATATCTACCCAAAGGTTTTTGATTGACATTATAGTTTTTGCATTTTCATTTAAATTTA
>JAGHUL010000073.1 GCA_018064825.1 Candidatus Colivicinus equi | reverse complement strand
TTTAGGAATAAATATCATCTCGCCTTTTACAACTTTTCTTGTTTCTTCGCCTAACGTTAATAATCCCTCGCCATTTGCGATTGTCCAGGCTTCGTCTCTATAATCATGAGATTGTAATGATATAGATTTGCCTTCTTTTATAAATAAATGTTTTGTTAGTGTTTTATTGTGATCTTCGTATTCTCTTATTTCTAATACCCGATATTCACCCCAACGTTTTTCTTCGTATAGAGATCTTCCTTCATTAAGGCTTTCAACATATGGTTTTAAATATGAGCTTTTTTCTTTATTAGAAACCAATACTCCTTCTGAGCTTGATACAACTACAGCATCTTTAATACCCAATACAACTACTGGTCTATCTGTAACGTTTATTACTGATACATCTTGATTATCTTCGCCAGTAATAACATTTCCGTGGTTTGATGGCATTTCTTCTGTAAGTGTGTTCCAAGTGCCTAAATCCTTCCACTTGCCTTGATACGGAACCATATTGATAGAATTTGCTTTTTCAACAACTTCATAATCAAAACTATCTTTCTTTAATTCCATAAACCTAGATTGGAGTTCCTCAAAAGAATCAATTGATATATTTTTATTAAGAACATTCATGATATAGCTTAATTTGAAACCAAAAACACCCGCATTCCAATATACGTGTTGTAATAATAACTCTTTCGCTTTTTCTAATGATGGCTTCTCTTGGAATTTAATTACCCTCTTAACTTCATTAGCTGTTTCTTCGCAAACGATATAGCCGTACTTCTCGCTTGGATATGTTGGAACAATTCCCATCAATGTCATATCGGCATTACCAGCTTGAATTGCTTTATCCATTATTAATAATGTTTCAAAATAAGTATTTTCTGT
Organism: Candidatus Colivicinus equi; assembly: GCA_018064825.1. Lineage (GTDB taxonomy): Bacteria > Bacillota_I > Bacilli_A > Erysipelotrichales > Erysipelotrichaceae > Colivicinus > Colivicinus equi. The sequence continues at coordinate 1,797 of JAGHUL010000073.1, read as the reverse complement.
ATATGGATCTACTGGTAATACTAAAACAGTATCATCTTCATTTACGTGTTTTTTGTATTTTAAATATGCCGAAGCTAAAAGAATAGCAGGGAAAGTGTTTCTTCTTTCTGGCTCAATCACAATATCGGTATTTTCTCCAAGTTGTGATTTAATTGATTCTGCTTGTGTTTTAGTTGTAGCGATCACGATGTTTGCATCAATTCCTGTTTCTTTAATCTGTCTAAAGACTCTTTGAACCATTGACTCTTTTTCGCCCTTGTCGTTTCTTAGAAGCCTTAAGAATTGTTTTGACATTGTGTCATTGCTTAGTGGCCAAAGTCTTTTTCCTGAACCACCTGATAGTAAAATAATGTTTATCATCTTTCTGCCCTCACTGGATTGTTTAAGAAATCTTCATATGCAAGTTTGATTCCATCTTCTAATTCTGTTTTATATACCCAACCTAATTTAGTTGCTTTAGAAACATCCAACAATTTTCTTGGTGTTCCATTTGGTCTAGATGTATCCCATCTAATTTCGCCATTGTAGCCAATAACTTTCGCAACTAATTCAGTTAATTGTTTTATTGTAAGCTCTTTACCTGTTCCAGCATTTACGGTTTCGTTTCCTGAATAATTATTCATTAAGAACACACACAAATTAGCCAAGTCGTCTACATACATAAATTCTCTTAGTGGCGAGCCATCTCCCCAACATGTCACATATGGTAGATTATTAACTTTTGCTTCATGGAATCTTCTAATTAAAGCAGGTAATACATGAGAATGTTCAGGATGATAATTATCATTAGGACCATATAAGTTTGTTGGCATGACACTTATATAATCCGTGCCGTATTGCCTATTTAAATATTCACAATACTTTAAGCCACTAATTTTTGCTAAAGCATAAGCTTCGTTAGTTTGTTCTAGTTCACTAGTTAATAAGTATGATTCTTTTAATGGTTGTGGTGCCAATCTAGGGTATATACAACTTGATCCTAAGAATTCCAACTTCTTACAACCGTTCTTCCAAGCTGAATGAATAACATTCATTTCTAGAATCATATTGTCGTACATAAAATCAGCCAATGCAGTTTGATTGGCAATAATGCCACCAACTTTGGCAGCGGCCAAAAATACATACTCAGGCTTTTCTTCTTCAAAAAATTTCTCTACATCTGCTTGATTCATCAAATCTAGTTCTTTGTGAGTTCTAGTAAGAATGTTTGTATATCCTTGTCTATTTAGCTCTCTTACCAAAGCAGAGCCAACCATTCCTCTATGTCCCGCAACATAGATCTTTGCATTTTTGTCCATCATTTTATTCACCTAGTTTCTTTTGTAATTTAGCTAATTCTCTATCGTGTTTAGCCATTATATTAATTAATTCTTCATAACTTGTTTTTTGTGGATTCCAACCTAATACTGTCTTAGCTTTTGTTGGATCACCCCATAAATTATCAACATCAGTTGGTCTAAACCATTTAGGATTAACACATACTAACACCTTTCCTGTTTTTGCGTCATATCCTTTTTCATCAATGCCTTGGCCTTCCCATCTGATTTCTATACCGTTTGCTTTAAATGCTTTTTCTGTAAAATCTCTTACGGTATGTTGTTGACCAGTTGCAATAACGAAGTCATCTGGTTTATCTGCTTGTAGCATTAACCACATACATTCTACATAGTCTTTTGCATAACCCCAGTCTCTTAACGAATCTATGTTGCCTAATTCAAGATGATCTTGTAACCCTTCAGCAATTCTTCCACAAGCTAATGTAATCTTTCTAGTAACGAAGTTTTCACCTCTTCTTTC
>JAGHUL010000121.1 GCA_018064825.1 Candidatus Colivicinus equi | reverse complement strand
CTCGTTGATAATAAGTTGATTATGGCTAAGTAAATTGATAAAATTATAAAGGATTAGGAGGTTTATTTATGGGATTATTAGACGGTGTTAAAAATTTTATTGCTCCTGAAGATGAAGAAGAATTAGAACTTACAAAAGACGAAGCTGCTGAGGCTATTTCTCCATATGAAAAACCTAGTGCAAATGTAAACACTAATGCAAATATCGTTTTGTTTGAACCAAGAAATTTTAATGAAGCAGAAGAAATTGGTGCTCATATCAAACAAAAAAGAGCTTGTTGCATTAACTTACATAGAATTCCTAGTGAATATCGTCAAAGAATCATTGATTTCTTATCTGGTGTTATTTTTGGTGTTGATGGTTCAATCAAGAAAATTGGCGATAATGTAATTTTATGTTCACCAAAGAATCTACAAGTTGGTGGAAACATAGATTTATCTTCTGATTTAGATTAGCTTTGATTAAGACGCGCACATCTTAAATTTGTTATAGAGAGATAACGGTTGGTGTAAGTTATTACGGTTTAATTTGTGACATCACTTATGAGCTCCATTTATTGGCGTTGCTGGCGTTAACAGTTCAAGTAAAAAGATAAGGTGGTACCGCGCTAATTGCGCCCTTTGGTAACACCTTTTTATATTAAGGGGGAAAATATGGAATACAAAGAGACTTTACACATGCCTAAAACTGACTTTGAAATGAGAGGCAATTTGCCTAACAAAGAGCCTGACATTTTAAAGAAGTGGGAAGATGACAATCATTATCAAAAGATATTAGAGAAAAACAAGGATCATACACCTTTTGTTTTGCATGATGGTCCTCCATACGCAAATGGTAATCTTCATGCTGGTACAGCAATGAATAGAATTATCAAGGATATCATTGTAAGATCTAAAGCAATGGCTGGTTACTATACACCATTCTTCCCTGGTTGGGATACACACGGTCTTCCAATTGAAAACGCTGTCCAAAAACTAGGCGTTGACAGGAAGAAAGTAACTCCTGAAGAATTCAGACAAAAATGCGAAGAATATGCATGGACTCAAATCAACACTCAAATGGCTACTGAAAAACGTTTAGGTGAAGTTGCTGACTATGATCATCCATATATTTCTTTAAAGAAAGAATTTGAAGCTAGACAAATTAGATCATTCGCTAAGATGGCTCTTGATGGCATGATTTATCAAGGCTTAAAACCAATCTATTGGTCACCATATCAAGAGACAGCTATTGCTGATTCTGAAATCGTTTATTTTGATAAGAAGGATGCCACTATCTTCGTTGCATTTGATGTTAAAGATAAGAAAGGCGTCTTTGAAGAAGATGCTAAGTTTGTTATTTGGACAACAACTCCTTGGACTATTCCTGCTAACTTGGCAATTTGTTTGAATGAACAATTTGAATACACAATGGTTAAGACTCAAAAGGGTAACTTAATATTCTTGAAGTCTATGACTGAAAAATTGTTAGAGAAATTTGAATTAGATAATTTAGGTGAAGTTCATACATTCAAAGGTAAAGAATTAGAAGGCATTACTTGTATTCATCCTCTATATCCTGAAAGAGAGTCAGTAATTATTTTAGGAAATCATGTTACTGATGAAGATGGTACGGGTTGTGTACATACTGCCCCTGGTCATGGTGCAGATGACTTCTATGTAGGTCTTAAATATGGTCTTCCTGCATTCTGTCCTGTTGATTCTAAAGGTAATTTAACTGAAGAAGCTGGTCCAGAACTAGCTGGTAAATTTGTATTTGATGCCAATCCTGTTGTTGTCGAAATGTTAGATAAGTGTGGAGCATTACTTAAGATGGAATATGTTACCCACTCATATCCACATGATGATAGATTAAAGAAACCAGTTATTTTTAGAGCAACAGTTCAATGGTTTGCTTCTATCGATAAGATTAAACCACAACTATTAAAAGTTATTAAAGATGTTAATTGGCTGAATTCATTTGGTGAAGTTAGAATCACTAATATGATTAAGGATCGTAAAGATTGGTGTATCTCTAGACAAAGATTATGGGGAGTTCCTATTCCAATTATCTATAACGAAGATAAATCTCCAATTATTGATGCTGAAGTATTTGAACATATCGCAAAACTATTTGAAGAAAATGGTTCGAATATTTGGTTCAAACTTGATGCAAAAGATTTATTACCAGAAGGATATACTAATCCTAAATCTCCTAATGGTAATTTCACAAAAGAAAAAGATATCATGGATGTTTGGTTTGATTCTGGTTCTTCTTGGAATGAATTAATTGCAAGAGGATATTCATATCCATGTGATTTATACTTTGAAGGTTCTGACCAATATCGTGGTTGGTTCAATTCTAGTATGATCGTATCTGTTGCTAACCATGGTGTAGCTCCATATAAGTCAGTTATTTCTCATGGTTGGGTATGTGACTCTAAAGGTGAAGCAATGCATAAATCTGTTGGTAATGTTGTTAATCCAATGGATATTATCAATAAATATGGTGCTGATATCTTAAGACTTTGGGCTTCTTCAGAAGACTTCAAAGCTGATATGAGAATTGGTGATTCAAACTTAAAACAAGTATCAGATCAATATCGTAAGATTAGAAATACATTTAGATTCTTATTAGGTAATATCAATCCAGATGATTTTAAGAAATCTGATATGGTTTGCTATGAAGAACTAGAACCAGTTGATAAATATATGATGATTTCATTAAATGATATGGCTAAGAAAGTTGAAGAAGCATATAGTAGATATGATTTTGTAGCTGTTACTTCTGCAATGACTAATTTCATGACTAATGAATTATCTAGTTACTATTGCGATTTTGCGAAAGATATCTTGTATTGTGACAGATTAAATTCTCCAAGAAGAAGAAAGATCCAAACGGTTCTTTATAATGCTGTTATATATCTAGTTAAGTTATGGTCTCCAGTACTTCCATATACAATGGAGGAAGTATGGAAATACTTTGGAAATGATGAAGCTACTTCAGTTCACTATACTCATTTCGCTGATAAAGTTGAGTATGCTGATCAAGATGCTATTAAAGCTAACTTCGAAAGATTACATGCAATTAGAACTGATATCTTCAAAGCTAGAGAAGAAGCTATCAATAACAAAGTTATTGAAAAGCCAATGCAAGCTCACGCTATCTTACATGTAACTGAGGATGACAAGAAGTTATTGACTGATATCTTTGGCGATAAGATTAATCAATGGTTGATTATCGCTAAAGTTTCATTTGTTGATGAAGAGCTTCCTAAATATGACAATATTGAAGTTAAGATTGAAATGGCAAATGGTCACGTATGTCCAAGATGCTGGAATATTGTTGAAGAAGAAAATGAAGATGGTCTATGCGATAGATGCTTAGATGCAATTAAAGAGTGCTAACAGCACTCTTTTGTAAAGGAGCGGTTATGATTGATGAAAAATTAAAAGTTGAATTAAATGGGTTAAAACAAGCAATACACATTAAAGGAAATGACATAAACAACCTGTTCTTTTGTGTTTACATGGAGGACCAGGAGTTGCAAATAGGCACAGTGTAATTAATGACATTACAGACTTGTTTGATGATTTTACTATTGTTGCTTGGGATCAAAGAGGTACTGCTGGTTCATATTGGGGCGTTAAAGCAGAACAGCTAACGATTAAACAATTGATAGAAGATGCAAATGCTTTAGTTAATTATCTTTGTGATCATTTAAAGAAAGAAAAGATATTTATTCTTGGTGGTAGTTGGGGTTCACTTCTTGGAACATGGTTATTACATGAATACCCAGAAAAGATTTATGCTTTTGTTGGTTTTGGCCAAGTTGTAAATATTCATAAGAATGAATTAATATCATGGCAATATTCACTAGATGAAGCAACCAAAGCAAATGATACTAAAGCTATCGAGACATTGAAAAGAATAGGACCTCCAGAAATGGGTTGTTACAAGGGAGATGATCTATTTGATTCTATGTTGCTACAAAGAAACATCATGATGAAATATGGTGGCTATTCTAAAGAAGATGGCAAACAAGACTATTATCACGCCATTATTAAGCCGGTAGTTTTATCAGGGGAATATTCTTTATCTGATTTAATCGGTTATGTAAAGGGCTATAAATTCGTTTTAAGAAGCATGTGGAGAGAAGTAGGGACAACTGATTTCGAAAAAACATGTACTAAGTTTAAAGCACCAATATTTATCTTTGATGGAAGACTAGATTATAATACTCCAGCTGTGCTTGTTGAACACTGGTTCGATATGATTGAAGCGCCAATTAAAGAATTACATTGGTTTGAGAAATCTGGCCACAATCCATTATCAGATGAGCCAGATAAATTTAAGAAACTATTGAAGGAAAAATTACTTCCTTTAGCGAAAGGGGAAACATGTTAATTAGTGAAATTATTCAAAAAGTTAAGAGCGAATGCAGTGGTAAATGGAAAGATTATGTTATTGAAGAAAGTACAACTAGAGATAAGATCCTATATGGTAATCCTAATCAAGAATGTACTGGTATTGTTGTAACATTATTTGCTTCTGTTGATGTAATTAAAAGAGCTAAAGAATTAGGTGCTAATTTTATCATTGTTCATGAAGCTTTATTCTGGAATCATGGTGACCATACTGATTGGCTTGTAGATAATGAAACATATAAACAAAAAGTTGAATTGTTAGGTGATATCTGCGTATGGAGAAATCACGATTATATTCATAGCGGAATCATGATTGACGGCCAATATGTTGATGGTATCTTTACTGGTTTGATGCATGAACTCGGTTGGGAGAAATATTTAACTAAAGAATTAAAGTATCCTCGCGAATATACTATAGATGAAAAACCTGTAAAAGAATTATGCGATGAATTAATGGACAAGTTACATTTAAATGGTATTAAATGTGCTGGTGATATGAATGGAACATGTAAGAAGATAATGTTCCCAATGCATTTAATTGGCCAAATCGATAATGATGTAACTAAATATGTTGAAGAAAATGATATTGATACATTAATATGCATGGAAGCAACAGATTTCACAACATCTGAGTATATTAGAGATTCTGCAATGCTAGGAAGAAATAAACGTATCTTAGCAGTAGGGCATTTCAATGTTGAAGAACCTGGCATGAAATGGTTTGCGGAACATATGAAAGAATATATTGATGTCAATATTGAATTTGTAAGATCTGGAGATGCTTATTCATTCGTAAAAAACGTTCATTAGAACGTTTTTTAAATACTTAATCTTGTTTGCTTATATAAAGAACTATTTTTCGAATAGTCTTCTTGTTTCTATTCTTGATTTTGTTTTTGTCTTTTTAAAGATATTTGATATATGAAATCTTACAGTTGGTTTAGATATGTATAGTTTTTCTGCGATTTCATCATCTGTTGCATTCTCTAGAATTAACTTAACTATTTCTTGTTCTCTTGATGTTAATCCATATTTCTCGCATAGTTTAATAATGTGTTGAGATTCTAGTTGGATAGTAGATGAATATTTAACACTATATGTGACTATAGCGAATATTACTAATGGTGCATAAAATAATAAAGTTATTATTGTATGAACAGTTAATGAGACAGGGATGAACATCGTCAATAGAGATGTTAATCCTTCCACGGCTCTAGATATCATTAGTCCAAATCCTGCGCGCGAAATAAATTGTGGATAATCGATTGATAAATCTGCTACCATTACATAACGATATACAGATATAAACGCCATAAAAACATATCCTAAAGACATCATTGCCGATGGCGATATTGCTTTATTATTTACTAGAAAAGCTGAAATAATATAGTAACTTAAGAAAGATACAGTTAAGATTGTGCCAAGTTTTCTATTCTTGTCAAATATGTATCCAGCAACTATTAGGCCTAAAGCATAGAATGCTCTAACTATTCTTATATCGGCATTTGATGACCACATTCCAAAGTTGTATATTCCATCACCTAAGGCCACTACTATTGTTCCCAAAATTATACATATTACTAATAGTTTGATATAAGTATTGGTATTGTAATTTATATTAATATCTTCTTTTGCTTCTATCTTTTTTCCTTGCAGTAATAATATGGCAGCAATAGTAACTATTAAGATATAAATAATCGCCATTTCAGGTGATTCCATAAATTTGCCACCGTCGAAGTATGTTACTAAGAATGTAAATATAGATCCAAATGCATAAGCTATACCATAACATAAAGCCAAGTGATTATTTGGCACATTACAATTTAGCTCGACTAAATACATTTCAAGAATCATGCCAGTGAGTAGGTTAAATATAAATGATGTACCAATTAATACGTTTACGTTTGAAGTAATTTGAACAAAGCACATAGGTATTAATGATATAGCAATCAAAGTTATTTTTCCTATAGGCGTATTAAGCCTTTTATTATGTTTTCTAAATAGATATGCATATAGGAACATTCCCAATGCTTGTAAAAAATAACCTATACGCATCATAAAAAGCTCTGCTGCTTCAGCATTAAGCATACTGGTAATTCTATAGTAGTTTCCTAAATAAACAGAACCAGTATATGAGAATAAGATAGCAACAATGCTTGTATGAATAATAGTCTTATTTATTCTTTTCATAGTTCATCTAAGTTTATAATACATTAGCCTATCATTTAATTAAACAGAAATGATAGGAACCTATCATAAATCAAACAGGAGTAATTAATATTGTCATAATATAATTTAATTGCATATTTGCAAAAACTTTTTAGGAGGTATTGTCTTAATGAAGAAACTACTAAAACTATTAGTTACTTTATGTATGTTGATTACTTGTTTTACAGCGAATGTATTCGCTGCAGGGGAAGAGTTAATTGTTACATATAACGCTAACGTTGGTCCTGGCGTTGTCTATACTGGGAATGTTCCTACTGATTCAAATAAGTATGATGCAAATGCAACTGTAACTGTTCTTGGAAATACAGGTAATCTGCAAAGAGATGATTTTAATTTTGCAGGCTGGAATACAAAATATGAAGGCACTGGCATATCATATGTTGAAGGTAGTACATTTAGCATTACTGACCATACAACTCTTTATGCGGTATGGGAAGAGAAGCCTTATATCACCATTAAGATATCCAATAAAAATGAGTCGAATGGAATTGTTAAGGTAAAATTTAATAGCGGAGATTTTATAGAATATAAAGAAGAAGATAAAGATGGTAGCGGAAATGTTAAAGTCACTATACCTGATGATGCTACAACTGTAACATTTAGTGTTGTACCTGGTAATAATTTTGGCCTTAGAAATTCCAATCTCTTTGTTAATAACACCGAACAAAAAGAATCAATAGTTGATTTTGAAAATAAGTTATTGTCTGAAAGTGGATTAACTATCGATATTGGACAGAATATTGTATTAGTAACTGATTTCGGACTTCCACATCCAAAATGGATAACAGTCAGTTGGGGTGGTGGAAACGTTCAAATTGAAAATGGTCAAGTTTTTGCACAAGCAATTCATATAGGCGAAAATACATATGCTAAAGATGTGGAAGAAGCTGATGAAGAAAATAATCTATTTCCTATTTCTGAATTAATACAAACTGACGATGATGGCGAAGAAATTATGAGAACTAAAGGAGCTACTTTAGGAGAAACAGATTTGTTTGTTTGGGATGGGTGTAAAGAAGACGTCTCAATAGATTTCCGTTTTATTCCGGATTATGGATATCAAGTAACAAACGTTGTCTTAAATGAGAATCTAGAGGAAAGTTTGTTAGATAGCTTTGATCCAACAAATGAAGTTAGTTCATTTTCATTTGATTTCTCAAAAGAAAATAATGTTCATTTCATTGTTATATTTACATCAAAGAATGACATTATCAATGTTGAAGACACTGACCTTGTTGAAAACGCTAGTATATCAAATGGCGAAAACGCTACAAATTCTGGTAATCTACAACTAGATATTTCTGATGTTGATAGTGAGAGCATTAGTGATGAATTAGCAGAAGCAGTCGGAGATAATGAGGCTGAATATATTCAGATGGATCTATCTCAAGTTGTTGATAAGGCTGTAAATAATGAAACTTGGAATGAATCAATAACCGAATTTGAAGATCCTATCAATGTAACATTGAATGTTCCAGGACTTGATCCAGAAGGCGAATATTATATTGTTCGTGAGCATACATCTACAGATTCCGAAGGTAATCCAGAAACTATATGCGAACGAATCGAAGTTGAATACAACCCTGATGATAGTTCTATTTCTTTTGGTACAAATAAATTCTCAACTTATGCATTAGTAAAAGATGTTCTACAAAACAATGAATTTAGAGTCGAATATGATGATAGGTTCAATGAGGAAGAAGGAACTCATGGAGCATCAGTAGTAATAGGCACAGATGTGATATTAAATTGTGAAAAACGTAGTTTTAATGAGAAAGAGGAAATTGTTTTCAAATTAAATCCTCCAGAAGATAGATTTGACGATATTCCTTTTGTTGAAATAGAAGTATTTGATGGCGATGAAGAAACAGGAAATACTTTATGGGCTACTTATCTTGATGTGGAGGATCCACATAGATTAGTAATAAACGATAATAAGTTCTCTTTTACGCCGGGTAAAGAGAATCCTTTCATTGTAAGAGTTATTTGGTCTGAATATGATTGGTTTGGACCTGAAGATGGCCAATATATGATAGAAACAAATATATTCAACAATGGCACTATTGTTCCATCTATTGATAGTGTACGTAGTATCTCACATGGTTATAATCAACGTAAAGATTGTTATACTGTAGGCGAAGATTTAATTCTTACTTTAGTACCTGGAGAAAATGTTTTTGGAGATGAAGAAGAATTAGAATTCGTAGCAATTGGAGCGGATTTGTTTACTAAAGATGGTGGAGAAGATGAAGATGAATTCACTAGACCTTTATCAGATTTATGGAATGAAAAAGATCAATGCTATCAAATAATAATTGAAGATCCTGAAGAATTCAGCCAATGGTATATTGAAGCTCACTTTACTGGAGAAACATACAGAATAATCGAAGGAAAGAATTCAGTGATAAATATTGCTAAGGGTAACGATGCTACATTTGTTAGTAATGCTGATATTAGCAAGTTTGTAAAAATACTTATTGATGGACATGAAGTTGATTCTAATAATTACAAAAAAGAAGAAGGTTCAACAAAAGTTATCCTTAAAGCAGCCTATCTTAAGTCTTTAGATGTTGGTAAATATGTACTAGAAATTGTATCAATAGATGGTAGTGCCTCTACATTATTTACAATTACAAATGACATAGAGCCAGAACCTACCCCAAAACCTTATATCGCTCCAAAAACTGGAGTTGAATAGATAAATAAAATGACAGTTTGCACAAACTGCCATTTTTTTAGATGGGTCATAGAGCAACAAGTGATAAATCACATAGTTAATTAAAAAGGACTTTAGTAGTCCTTAAAATAAATCTTCAGCTAATCTTACTTCTTTTATTCCTTCAACTTCATCTAGAAGTAAGGCTTCTACACCATCTTTTAGAGTCATATCTAGTGCTGAACAGCCAACGCATGCACCATGAACTCTTACATATACGATATCGTCTTCTAATTTAACGAATTCGACGTCACCGCCATCTGCATTTAGATATGGTCTAACTTTTTCGATAGTTTTTTCAATAAGTTTTATTTTCTCTTCTTGTGTCATTTTATATACCAATATAGTTTCTTTGCGTATTAAGTATATCACAAACTAGGGTGTATAATAATTCTATGAGCAATTTTGATGAATATAAAGTCGGAATGACTGTATATGGGAAAATTACTGGTATTAAACCTTATGGTGCATTCGTGGGTTTTGATGATGGGGTATCGGGATTGATTCATATTTCTGAAATATCTAATCGCTTTGTCAAAGATATCTCAAACTATGTAAATATTGGCGAATATTGCATGTTGAAGATAATCGACATTGATTATGAGCATCATCAATTAAGGCTATCTTTTAAAGCTCTAGCAGATAATACGAGAAAACATATTCGTAGAGTTAAATTTGAAGGTATGCCAAAAGATGAAAAAGGATTTAATACAATAAAAGAAATGATGCCTATATGGCTTAAGGAAGGTGAAGGGAATGATTAGTTTAGATCTTAGTAACGCAAAATTAGATAAGGATATTGCTTCTTATCAAGAGAAAGTAACTGTTGCTCACAACGACTTGCATAATGCTACTGGTAAGGGCAATGATTTCGTTGGTTGGGTTAAGTGGCCTCTAGAATACGATAAGGAAGAATTTGCGCGTATTTTAGCTCTTAAAAAGAGAATGGAAGGTAAATACGATACTGTTTTAGTTTGTGGCATTGGTGGTTCTTATTTAGGTGCTAGAGCTGCTATTGAAATGGTTAAAGGTTTATATCCTAATGATGGTATTGAAGTAATATTTGTAGGAAATACATTCTCTAATACATATATTTCACAAGTTTTAGAACATATTAAAAATAAAGAAGTTGTTCTAAATGTAATTTCTAAATCTGGTACAACAACAGAGACTTCTATTTCATTTAGAATTTTTAAGAAATTCATGGAAGAAAAATATGGTGAAGATGCTAAAAACAGAATCTATGCTACTACAGATAAATCAAGAGGAACATTAAAGTCTTTAGCAGATAAGATGGGATATGAAACATTTGTTATTCCTGATAATATCGGCGGTCGTTATTCAGTATTTACTGCTGTTGGTCTACTTCCTCTAGCATTAGCTAATGTAGATATCGAAGCATTAATGAAAGGCTCACTAGATGCTTATAATGAACTAAATACTGCTGATCTAGATAAGAATCCTGCATACCAATATGCGGTTGCTAGAAGGGTCTTAGATGATAAAGGTTATAAAGCTGAAATGTTTGTAACATATCATTTGCAACTTGCTATGATTGCTGAATGGTGGAAACAATTATTTGGCGAATCAGAAGGAAAAGACGGCAAGGGTATTTTACCAACGAGTGCTTGTTTCTCTACTGATTTGCATTCACTTGGTCAATTTGTACAAGATGGTACAAAGGTTGAATTCGAAACAGTTCTACATGTCGATGAGATGGCTGATGACATGGTTTTCCCAAGTGATGATGAAAATCTAGATAATATGAATTATCTTGCTGGAAAGAAATTATCTTGGGTTAACGAAATGGCATATAAAGGAACATTAAGCGCTCATAGTGAAGATGGTAATAATCCTAATATCGTGATTAATATCAAAGATAATAGCGCTTATAGTTTTGGTTACATGATTTATTTCTTCTTCATTGCTTGTGGAATGACTTGTTATCTATTAGATATCAATCCATTCAATCAACCAGGTGTTGAAGTATACAAGAAGAAGATGTTTAAATTATTAGGAAAAGAGTAATTTACATTCTAAATAGCATCATTAAAGGTTCACAAAACAGTGAACCTTTAATATGCATAAAAAAAGAGGTTTTACAACCTCAAATTTTATTGAACGTTTGCAACAGCTTTAGCTAAAGCAGCTTTTTGCCTTGCAACATAATTT
>JAGHUL010000077.1 GCA_018064825.1 Candidatus Colivicinus equi | reverse complement strand
CAAAAACTAAAAGAAGAAAGGAATAAGAAACTTTAATATCTATAGTACCTTCACTCATTCTTAATCATACAAAAACAGGTTTATTTCAACCTGTTTTCTTGTGTTTTAGACACACGATAATTTAAAGCGTGTTTTTCGAAAGACACACATTAATTTAAATTACCTTTTTTAGAAACAAAAGTAAATTAAACAAGTTTATCAAATAAACGGTAGAATTCTTTCTTTGATTTTCTAGACATATTGACACATTCTTCAATGCTCATAGAAATAATCTCGTTATTTCTAATAGCAACACATTGACCGCCAATACCTTGAATTAATAAGTCAACAGCTTTGCATCCCATCCTAGAAGCTAATACTCTGTCGTTTGGAGTTGGAGAACCACCTCTTTGAATATGACCTAAGATAGTAGCTCTTCCTGCAAATCCAGTAACTTTTGATACTTTGCTAGCTAAATCATTAACGTCGCACACTTTCTCAGAAACGATTACAATAGCGTGATTCTTTCCTTGATTCTCTAGATATTTTAGTTTTTCTAGAACAGCTTCTTCATCATAACCTGTTTCAGGAGTAATTAAGATTTCCGCTCCACATGAGATACCAGAATAAATAGCTAAGTCACCACATCTATTACCCATAACCTCTACTACTGAACAACGATGGTGTGAACTTGATGTATCTTTTAATTTATCGACACAGTCAACGATAGTATTAAGAGCTGTATCAAAACCAATTGTATAATCTGTGCCTTGAATATCGTTATCAATCGTTCCTGGTAAAGCGATGCAGTTAACGCCGTGCTTTGTTAATGAATCAGCACCTCTATAAGTACCGTCACCACCAATAACAACCAAAGCATCGATGCCGTTCTCTTTTAGTTTGTCTACGGCTTTATTTACAACTGCTTCTTCTTTGAACTCTGGAAGACGAGCACTTCCTAATATTGTGCCACCTCTAGACATAATTTCTGATACTGATCTTTTTTCAAACGGAATAAACGAACCTTCGATAAGTCCTTTATAACCATCTCTAATACCAACTACTTCAATTCCATTTGAAATAGCTGTTCTTGTTACCGCTCTGATTGCGGCGTTCATTCCTGGAGAATCTCCGCCAGAAGTTAATACACCAATTTTTCTTAACATGTTTGTCTCCTTTTATTCTGACCTAATATCGTATAATCGCTACTTAAAACGTCTATTCTTTCTACCAATCTATTTGCTCTTAAGATACTTGAATTATCTTTTTTATCGTATGTATAATGCTTAATTAAATCTTGCTTGTTAAGATTTGAGGTAAATATAGTAATCAGCTTATTTTCCATACGATAATCTAATATGGTAAATAAGATGTCGTCTCTAGAGAATGTTGAAACGGATTCAGAACCTATATCATCCAAAAATAGGTAATCAACATTCTTCAACAAGTTCATATATCTATCAAACATAATTGTATCATTTCCAACTAATCTTCTCATTTCGTTGATAAATGAAGATACCTTAACAAAACCGACTTTCTTTTGTCTTTTTACTAATGAATTCGCAAGAGCTGTAACCAAATATGTCTTGCCTACACCCATTTCACCACAAATGAATAATCCTTTATTTGTCTTTCCCTCTAAAATATCATATAGTTCAATGAATAAGCCTTTTTCATCATCAAATAATTCAATATTGTCTAGGTCAATATTTATTAGTTGTTCAGAAATATCTGAATATACATAACTTTCCGCAAGAGATACGCCCTTTTGTTTAGCTAGGTAATAATCACAATATTCAATTTCTTCTAGTAGAGTTTGATCAAATTTAACATCTAATCTTTCGCCTATCGAAGCTTGATTACAACAATATAGTCCTTTACAGTTAAGGCATTTATTACGTGATTCATAAATACGCATAAAAGTATTAATGTGGCTATTTACATAGTCATCACTTAAATTATGTTTTTTGATAAAAGAATCTAGATAGCTGTCTTTCTTAATTAATTCAATATTGTTCATATAACTACTTAGCCCTTCTATTTAATATTTCTGCTAGTCTTTGCTCATTTAAGGCAGGATTTTTACTTGTATCATATTTTGGAAGTTGTTCTTTTGCTACTTCATAATTTGAATGAACATCTAATCTTTCAAGAGCTTGTTTAGCGTTCTTGATATCGTTACGATGTAAGTCAGAAGCTATTCCATATATGTACTTCTCGATTAACCGATTATCGCAATTCTTTAAACAGTGTTCCAACAAAACATTTATAACACTTGGATTTAGTTTATAATCATTAGATAACTTAAATATGATGTTCTTGTCATATTCTGTTGCTTCTTTGCCTTCTTGTAAAGACATCAAATATGTTAAGCATGGAACATTGTAATTGCCTTGGTCAACCTTTTGATAGTCAGAATTAGTATGAATGCACATGTATTTTAAGTAATTAAAATCAATACTATCAGAATCTAATTTGCACGCTTTAGTCAAGAAGTTAGACATCTTGTCATAAGAAATATTATATAAATCAGCTAAGGTAGCCAATTGTCTTAAGTTGTTTTCTGTACGTAAACGCATTGGAAAAAGATTAGTAGAAACATTCTTTAAGAAAGTATTCACGTTAAAAATGGTATTGAAGTTATAACTTTCTTTATCGTTGTTATTTAAGTACGTTTCATCATTCTTTGACCAATCTTGAAGATTTGCAACATCAAAGTTCTTTGAAATATCTTCAAATTCGTTATAATTATCATCAAGTTTAATATCAGCTAATAGTTCTTGATAATACTTACCAGATGTTTTCAAAATAAAATTACGTACAAACAAATCATTCTTAATGAATTCTTCCATCAATAATGGCTCTCTAATCTTAAAAACATATTGAGGGCCCTTTTTTAAAGTTGCAACAAGCTTATATTCGTTTAGGATATTGCACCTTTTTTCAAATTCATCGACACTGATATTCAGGCAAAATAAAAGATCGTTTATTTCTTTAAAACGAACGTCGTTATTCCTTAAATAAAAGAACTCATATAAAAACAAAGCATCATTCCCTATTAGTGGCTCATAGAAAAAGATAAGAGATTTAAGTCTCTCATTAGAAAGTTCGCCTTTAATTTGAATTTTGTAACTCTCAGTTCCTAGCATTGATAATACTTTCTATCGCTTCATCTACAGATAAATATAGATTCCTCAAACTACCATTATTATATATTATTCTTGATGCTCTTTTTTCTTTTTCCTTTACGGACATTTGGTTTTTTATACGACTTTTAGCATCTTTTGAAGAAAAACCACGTAATTTTAAATGCTTAATCATATTTTTTTCATTGCTTACTAGCAAGATACTGCAATCAAAATACTTGTCCCATTTACTTTCAAAAAGTAATGGCACTTCAGCAATAAACAATTTATTTTTCTCTATTGCTTTTTCCATTTCCTTAAAAATTAAAGGATGGAGAATATTTTCTAATTTCTTTTTTTCTTTTGGATTATTAAAAATAATCTTTGCCAAAGCTTGTTTATCAAGTTTCGAATCATTTACGCATTCTGGAAAAGCTTTAACTACTTGTTTGTATCCAGAAGCATTTGGTTCCAATAGCTTTTTATTGACTGCATCGCAATCAAAAACTTCGAAGCCCTTTTCATTTCGTATATAATTAGCAGCTTCACTTTTACCAGAACCAATTGTTCCTGTTAATGCAATTCTGGTCCTTTGCTTTTGACAGTTTGGACAATAGTAAGTTCCCCTACCGCCTACAACGATCTTTTTGATATCACCTTTGCATTTTGGACATTTTTCTTTAGTGTGAACTTTCAAATCTAATTGGAATCTTCCTGTTACACCTAATGAAGATGTGTAAGATCTAATCGTTGTTCCGCCTTTTTTGATGGCCTCGCTAAGAATTAAGCGACATCCTTTTATCATTTTTTTAATATCACCATCAGTTATATTTTTGCCAATCGTGTTTGGATTAGTTTTCATGTAATATAAAATCTCATCTGCATATATATTCCCAATACCAGCTACAAAAGATTGATTAAGTAATATTTGTTTAATTGGAGCGTTATTATTTATTAGATAATTCTTGCAATAAATTAAATTAAAATCATCACTAAATGGCTCTGGGCCTAGTTCCTTAAAAACTTTATAGTTTTTATCTATATCTATCAATTCCATTCTGCCAAATTTGCGAACATCGTTATAACGCAATTGGGTATTATCATCTAGATAGAAGATGACGTGATCATGTTTTGATATTGGCGTTTTATCATCAAGAATAAAATATTTACCTTCCATTCTTAGATGCGAAACAAAAGTAATGTCATCCATTTCGAATAGTAAATATTTGCCTCTCCTTTTGAAATGGCGAAAATGCTGGCCAATCATTTTGCTTTTAAAAACATCTTCGTCTAGGTCGATGATTGGCTTATATAAAACATCAATATTAATTATTTTGCGATTCTTAATCTTTCTTTCTAATGTATCAAGAACCGTTTGAACCTCAGGAAGTTCTGGCATTATTTTGCCTCATACCAGTCTTTGCCTAAAGCAAGCGAAGAATCTAGTCTAACTTTCAATTTATATGCATTAGACATGACATCTTTAATCAATTCAATCATTTTATCTTTTTCTTCGATTGGCACATCAAAAATCAATTCATCATGTACCTGTAAAATGAGTTTTGAATTTAGTTTATTCTCTTTGATTCTTCTATATATATTAACCATGGCTATCTTAATAATGTCTGCTGCAGAGCCTTGAATGGTTGCGTTCATAGCAGCACGTTTGCCGAATTCCCTTTGCATATAATTACGGTCATTTATTTCGTTAATATATCTTCTTCTATTTAATAAGGTTTTGACATAACCATTGTTTTGACAAAAAGCAATTTGATTATCCATATATGCCTTAATATTTGGATATGTCGCAAAATACTCTTCAATGAAATGCTTTGCGTCTTTTAGTGACAAAGAAGTTTGATTTGCTAAACCAAAATCAGATATTCCATACACTACACCAAAATTTACTGCTTTAGCATGCCTTCTAATAGTAGGTGTAACATCTTCTTCGCTCACTTTGAATACATCCATCGCTGTTTTAGTGTGAATATCAATACCATTATTAAATGCATCTATCATCTTTTGTTCATCAGCCAAATGAGCTAAAACACGAAGTTCAACTTGTGAGTAATCTGAACTAATTAATAAATGATTCTCGCTAGGCTTAAAAGCTTTTCTAATTTCTCTAGCTTCATCATCTCTAACGGATATGTTTTGTAGATTTGGTTCAGAACTTGATAATCTTCCTGTTTGAGTTATTGTTTGTGAGAAAATAGTATGAATCTTTTTATCATTACTAATATATTTCTTTAATCCTTCAGCATATGTACTATATAGCTTAGTATATTTACGATATTCTAATATCTCGGCAACTACTGGATGGTAATCGGTAATCTTATTTAGAACTTCCGCATTAGTTGAACCTTTTTTGAAATCTGGCAAATCTAGTTCATCATACAATACTTCAGCTAATTGCTTAGGAGAAGAAATATTAAATTCATGACCAACTTCTTCAAATATAGATTTCTCTAAATTATCAATCTTTGCTTTAGTATCATTTGCGATTTCATCTAGTGCTTTTTCATCACAATAGATTCCTTGTTTTTCCATTGAATACAATACTTCTACTAAAGGCAATTCAACATCTTTATATAAATCTAACATGTCTTTAGTTTTTAATTCTTTGAATATTTCTGGATATACTCTTGTAAAGCCCAAACAAAAATCATAAGCATAATTAAGCACTTTGACTTCATCATATTCATTTGGTTTCTTTTCTGTTCCGACAATATCTTTTAATTCGTTATCTATGCTTTGACCATAGTTTTCTAAGATCTTTTTTGGTGTGTCTAAATTATTGTTACACAAGAAAGCCATTAAGCACACATCATCAGTGTTATTCCCTATTGATAGCTCATTATAATCTAGACAATGTTTTATAGCTTTTAAATCATATACAATTTTATGTTTGTCTGATTTTAAATAATCTATAGCATCGCTATCATTTTTAAAATCTTCAAACGATATGTATTCTGCTTTATTATCTTTCCCAAAACATATGCCCCAAATATCTCTTTCAAAATAAGAGAAATCATCTGACATAAAATAGATGAAAGCATCATCTAATAAATCATTGGATATTTTTGATACTTTCTTGGTATTAATTTCGACTTTTTGTGTACTAGCTTTTCTAATTAAAGAACGCATTTCATAACGCTCAAAAAAAGCGTTTCGTGTTTCTTCGTTAATCTTCAAACGGTATTCTTCTATATCGTTTCCTAAATCAACGTCGGTTTTAATGGTTGCTAAACGCTTAGACAAGAAACAACTATCCTTATCTCTAATAAGCTTTTCTTGTAATTTACCCTTTATTTCATCTATGTGTTCATAGATTCCTTCACAAGTATCATAATCACTCAATAATTTAACAGCGGTTTTATCACCAACACCTTCAACACCCTTTATGTTGTCTGATTTATCACCTGCCAAACCTTTATAATCGATTATTTGATATGGCTTTAATCCGTATTCGTCCATTAAAGCTTTCTCGTCCATTTTCGCGATTTCAGACATGCCCTTATGCATAACATATACAGAAGTTGTATCATCTATTAATTGCAGTAAATCACGATCGCTAGAAAGAATGCATGTATCAACTTTATATTTCTTTGCTAGAGAGCCAATGATATCATCAGCTTCAATTTCATCTAATTCAATAAATGGAATGCCATATGCATTTACCATTTGCCTCGCTAAAGCAAATTGAGGAATCAATTCGACTGGCGTTTCTTTTCTTCCACCTTTATAATCTGGCGCGATGTCATGCCTAAAAGTATGCTTGCCTTTATCAAAAGCAACAACGCAATAATCTGGATTAATCATATTTAATGCTTTATTTAACATATTCGCAAAAGCATAAATAGCATTAGTGTACTCACCTTTAGAAGTTTTCATGATGTTGCCATAGCAAGTAGCATAAAAACCTCTAAATAATACAGAGTTTCCATCAATTAATAAAAGTTTCATATCTTTATTCCTCTACTGAAGCAATAGATTCTAGAGTGCTCAAATTTTCGTACATCAAAGATAAATAATCCTTACCATTTTGTACTTGTGAGTCAGTTATTGAAGAAATGTTATTTAATGAAATACGTTTTAATCCTAGTTCTTCTTCTAATTGAATCATTAAATCTGACATTTCAGAAGTCATATTTGGTTCATAAGCTATATATTTCACATCATCATTTACTATTTTTTCTTTAATCTTAGCTAATTGTTCACCAGTAGGTAATGTTCCGTATTTTGAAAGACAAACTGGATATACTTGGAATCCATAGTCTTTTTGCCAACAGCCAAACGATGGTGTCATTGAAACAAATTTAATCGTCTTATTATTTGCGTTCAATTTAGTAGCCAAAGCATTGTATGCGGCATCCAATACGATCAGTTCATCGTATAAGACATTAAAATTATCTTCAAAATAAGAAGACTGTTCAACGTAATTACTTGCTAAATAGTCTTTGACGTCAATTGCCATAGAACGCATTCCGGTAGGTGAAAGCCAAATATTTAAATCTAAATCATACATGTCAACACTCGCAAATTCGTCGCCTTCATAGTAATCTGTCTCAACAAAGTTTTGCTTGCCATCTACGTATACCAAGCTATATCGCTTAAAATCGTATAAAGCATTTAAAACAGATAAATCTTGAGTATCTACACCTATTTCATCAACATCTTCATCATATGCATATAGATATGGCTCTAAATCACCGACATGAAACAAAACAGATGAATCAGACAAAATCTCTTTATAGTTTTGTACAATTTGTGAACACTGAACTAACGTATTATCTTGAATCGAAATAGGACTAATTCTATCGCCGCCAATTCTATTTAAAAGATATCCAACTGGATATATAGTATATGCAACATATTGTTTTGGACTTGTACATGCACATAATACAAATACCAAGCCAATTAAAAGTAACTTCTTTATGATTTTCATACTCTTTAATTATACTATATTAGATAAGCTTATATTTTGCGTAGAAGATTGGCTTTCCTTCCGCTACAAATTTTGCTTGGTACGCAGTCATTGGCTCGCCTTCTACATAATAATTTCTATCAATTTCTTCTAAAACGAAATTTGATTGAGAAAAATATTCTAATGAATCATCAAAAAATTGTTCATTATCAGTTTTATAAATTAATGTACCATCAGATTTTAATGTCTTTTCATATTTGTTTAAGAAAGGCATATAAGTAAGCCTTCTTTTATGATGATGTTTCTTTGGCCAAGGATCAGAAAAATGTAAATAAATTAAATCAATGCTATGTTCAGAAAATAACTCTTCGATATTAGTAGCATCAACCAATAGCACTTTAAAGTTTTCTAATTGTTTATCTCTTGCCTTCTTTATCGCTCTAGCAACGCATGTTTCATCTTTTTCTAAACCAAGATAAAAAATATCAGGATGTTGACTAGCACTTTCTGTAATAAAATCTCCCATACCCATACCGATTTCAAGATATATAGGTTTATCTACATTAAGAGCTTTTGCATCAGTAACAAGATATTCTTCTTCATTTTCTAGAAATGGTACTACCCATTTCTTTTTTCTCATGCGCATACATTATATTATAGAAAATCTGAGCGAAATGCTCAAATGAAAACAGTAGGTTCAATCCCTACTGTTTATTCACTATTTCTTACCGAAGAATCTTACTTCGCCAGTGTGTTTTTCTTCTTTTGGTTCTTCTTTAACTTCTGGCTCTTTTTCTTCTTTTTTATTTTCCTTTTCAGGTTTTGGAAGAAGGTCTTTAGCAGAGCAGTTTACTCTACCTTTATCATCTATTTCTGTAACCTTAACTTTAATTTGATCACCAATCTTTAGAACATCTTCAACCTTATCAACTCTCTCATGTTTAATCTTTGAAACATGTAGTAAAGCATCTTGACCTTTGAACAATTCTACAAAAGCACCAAATTTTTCTAATCTAACAACTTTTGCATCATAGATTTCGCCAACTTTTGCTTCTTTTGTAATTTCATCAATCATACCTTTTGCCTTCTCAATAGCTTCTTTTGAAGTATGATAAATTACAACTTTACCATCATCTTCGATGTCGATCTTGACATTATCACAATTTTCGATGATTTCATTAATTGTCTTACCACCAGTACCGATAACTTCTCTAATCTTATCAGTTGGAATTCTAAATGTTACCATCTTAGGAGCATATTCAGATACTTCTTTACGAGGTTCGCTGATTGCTGTAGCCATATTAGCTAAAATTTCCATTCTACCTTTATGAGCTTGAGCTAATGCTTCTTGGAATATTTGCTTTGTGATTCCTTTACACTTGATATCCATTTGAAGAGCAGTGATACCATCTTTTGTACCAGCAACCTTGAAATCCATATCACCATAGTGATCTTCCATACCTTGAATATCAGTCAAGATTGCATAGTTATCGCCAGTAGTAATTAAGCCCATTGCGACACCAGCTACAGGAGCTTTAATAGGAACACCAGCAGCCATTAATGACATTGTGCCAGCACAAATTGAAGCTTGTGAACTTGAACCATTAGATTCCATAACTTCAGCTACAGTTCTGATGGCATAAGGGAATTCTTCTTCAGAAGGAATAACTTGTAATAATGCTCTTTCACCTAGTGCACCATGACCAATTTCTCTTCTTCCTGGAGTACCCATTCTTCCTAATTCTCCAACACAATATGGAGGGAAGTTATATTGATGCATGAATCTCTTTTCTTCAACTTCTGTTAAGTCATCGATGATTTGATTATCACCTAGAGGACCTAATGTTGTAATAGACATAACTTGAGTTTGACCACGAGTGAATAATGCTGAACCATGAACTCTTGGAAGTAAATCAACTTGTGAATCTAGAGGTCTAATTTCATCTAATGCTCTTCCGTCAGGTCTAATCTTTTCTTCAGAAACTAATCTTCTAACTTCGTTAGCTATTATTTCTGTGCAATACTCACCAGCTTGTTTTACTAGTTTATTTGTTTCTTTTTCAGGTAAATCAGTCATTGATTCAAAATGCTCTTTCATTTCAGCAGTAATGCCTTCTTGAGCATTGTAAGATTCTAACTTATCATGAATCGATACAGCAGCTTCAAGTCTTGCTTTACCATTTTCGTTAATATAGTTCTTAACTCTCTCGTCGATTTCATAAAGAACTACTTCCATCTTTTCTTTGCCGACTTTAGCAATTATTTCTTCTTCAAATGCACATAATTCTTTAACTCTTTCGTGGCCGAACATTAATGCTTCTAACATTAATTCTTCGCTAACTTCCTTAGCGCCAGCTTCAACCATGTTAAGGGCATCTTTAGTACCTGCAACAGTTAAGTCAATAATTGATTTAGCAGCTTGTTCAACTGTAGGATTTACTACAAATTGACCATCAATATAGCCAACCTTTACACCAGCGATAGGACCATCAAAAGGAATATTTGAGATACATAAAGCTAATGATGCACCAAACATTGCAGACATTTCAGGAGAACAGTCAGTATCTACTGATAAAACAGTATTTACAACTTGAACTTCATTTCTGAAACCTTCAGCAAATAATGGACGGATTGGTCTATCAATTAAACGTGCTGTTAATGTAGCATGTTCAGAAGGTCTACCTTCTCTTCTTAAAAAACCACCAGGAATCTTACCAACTGAATATAACTTTTCTTCGAAAGATACAGTTAGTGGGAAAAAATCTGTGTCTTTAGCGACACTTGAGGCGCATGCAGTAGATAATGTTACAGTGTCTCCATACCTTACGATAACAGACCCTCCAGCCTGTTTTGCGATTTCACCAGTCTCGACGCTTAACTTACGACCGTAGAAATCAAAATTAAATACTTCTTTCATTCTTTTCTCTTCTTTCTTAATATATAACGTACTAATTCTATCACAATATATCGAAATAGTATAATAGGATTATGGCGTTAGATGGCATTATTCTAAGCAAAATTAAGCAAGATTTAGATACTTATTTGCCTATAAAAATAAACCGTATTTCTGAAACATCAAAAACAGAAATAGTTTTTAATGTCTTCGCAGGAAACAAACGTACAAATCTTATAATGTCATTTCATTCAGTTTTCAATCATATTTGTCTATCAGATAAAAACTATACAACATATAATGACCCATCAACATTTGTTATGGTTTTACGAAAACACCTTTTAAATGGCTTTATTTATCAAATCGATCAATTTGACTATGATCGTTATTTAATTATGCATATTAAATCAAAAAATGAATTGTTCGATGAAAAAGATTATCTATTATCAGTGGAATTGATGGGTAAATATGCAAATTTGATATTGATTGATGATAGCAACAAAATCATCGATGCTCTAAAGAAAATACCACCATACGAAAATGCCAAAAGAACAATTTTGCCTGGAGCATCTTTTACATATCCTGATAAGCAAAATAAACTTAATCCATTTTCAGATAATGAAATCGATTTTGATGAATCGCTAGTAAAACAACTTCAAGGTTTTTCAAAAATTCTCGAACAAGAAATCAGATATAGAATGAATAGCCAAAAATACGAAGAAATAATAGAAGAAATAAAAAAATCTAATAAACTATATATAACCAAATGTAACGAACAAATTGAATATCATATTATTCCTTTAACACACATTTCAAATAATCACGAAGAATGGGAATTGCAATCTGGTTTCGATGAGCTATACTACGAAAACGACGAAAAAGAACGAATAAAAAATATAGCTGATGATTTGTTTAAGATAGTTAAGCGCCAAATTAAACATTATCAAACCAAGGTTGGCAAATTACAAGAATCACTAATAGAAGCTGATAATATGGACTATTATCGTACTTGTGGAGATTTACTTTATACTTATTCATACTTAGATAAAAAAGGACTAAAAGAAATTGAAGTATTAGATTATAACAACGAACCAGTCACTATTAGATTGGAACCTAAATACTCAATCAAAGATAATGCGAATCGTTACTACAATCAATATCAAAAGAAAAGAAAAGGCAAAGTATTCATTGAAGAGCAAATAGAAATCGCTTCAAACGAATTAGAGTATTTAAATTCTATTAACGAGCAACTTTCTCTAGCAAATTATTCTGATGCTCTTGATATTCAAGAAGAATTAAATAAATACGGATATATAAAAAAGCAAGTATCAAAAAACAAGAAGAAAAAGAAAGTTAATTTATATCAAGTAAAAGTTGATGATAATACCATTACTTTTGGAAAGAACAATATTCAAAATGATTTCTTGACTTTTTCATTCGCAAAAGCAAACTATACATGGTTCCACGCAAAAGACTATCATGGATGTCATTTGGTCATTGACACTGATAAACCAAATGAAAAAGCAATAAGAACATGCGCTAATTTAGCTGCTTTATATTCAAAAGGACGCTATTCTTCTAGTGTTCCTGTCAATTATTGTCTAGTAAAAGATATAAAGAAAATCAAAGGTTTTAAACCAGGCTTTGTTTCAATAAAAAATTATAAGACTATATACATTGATCCGACTGAAGATAAAGATCTATTTATCAAGTCCATTTAAATATTTTTTCAATTTAACCAATTCAAATGGCTTTAATCGACGATATTCACCATATTTTAAGTCGCCTAATTCTAGATTAGCTTCTTTAATACGATGAAGTTTTGTAACCTTGTATCCAAGTGTTTGAAACATCTTTCTTATTTCTCTATTCTTTCCTTCGTGGATTGTGATTGTTAAGAAAGATATATATTTATTAGTATTCTGTCTAATTAAATTAATTTTTGCATTACTAGTAACATAGTCATCAATATGAACACCATTTTCTAGTTTTGTTATTTCATCTTTTTTGATTAAGCCATCAATCGTTACTTCATAAGTTTTTTCGACTTCGTATTTAGGATGAATTATTTGTTGCATCAATTCACCATCGTTGCTTAAAAGAATTAGACCCGTGGAATCGTAATCAAGTCTTCCCATTGGATATAAACGGTATTTACAATCGATTAAATCAAGAACCGTTTTTCTTCCCCTGTCATCGCTTGTACTTGAGATTACGTTTTTAGGTTTATTCATCATATAAACAACTTTTTCTTCGCTATTTAATGAAGCACCGTCAACCTTTATATCATCACTGTCTTCAGCCTTAAAGCCTAATGTATCAACAACTTGCCCATTGACGCTTACTCTACCTGCTAAGATTAGTTCTTCTGCTTTTCTTCTCGAGCATAGTCCACTATTCGCAATGATTTTCTGTAGTCTATCCATGCATTTTTCCTCTTATTTTCAATAATGTAATTGATTAGTATATTAATAAAACCAAACAGCATTAGAATCGTGAAAAAGAAAACGGTTCTAATGATGTCGTGATTATCAGGATCGTTATTTATTTTGGTAACATTTTGGATACCATCAAATAAAGAAATATTATTTATGCTGTCCATCGACATAATGACATAGTCACCCTCTTCATTCGCGACAAAAGAAACAGAATTGTCGCTGTATAAAGTCTTGCATTTGACCACATCACCATCACTATTCAAATGATAAACAGTATAAACATCATGATCTTTATTATCTATATCACACGAAATAATTGCTGGTCCTTGCAAAGATAGATCAGTATAATTCATTGAGAAATCAATGTTGATTGCATCTTCAACGTTAAAATCATATGTATCTGCATATTTTTTTATTTTCTCTACACTATTTTTTGATGCATCTTTAACTTTGATGTAGAAAGTGTCACGATATATTAAACTTGAAATCATTGGATAAGCTAATGAAAGAGCCATACCTGAAACACCAATATTGCGATCATTATCGTAGATATGATAGTTATAACCATTAGTATCATGAAGAATTCTGTCTACAGCAATAATCTCAGAGAAATTAAATCCATAAGTACTATCATTTAGATGTCTCTTAATAAATGAAGCGTTCTTTTCATTCGAATCATTTATCGCATCCTTTATTTGACCAAGATATTCATCTTCTATAATATGTATTTCTTTGCTAGTAGAAACGCCATTATATGAGAATTCAACTTCAGCATCATTCACATAACTGTGGTCGTAATAAGATACATTATTTGAATTGAGTGGTTCTATATCGTCACTGCCATCACTATAGATTATTCTAATTTTAGCATCACTTAAATCTATATAATCATTTAGGAAAAGTGCATCTTTAATATATCCCAATACTTCAACATCACTTATCTCTTTGTATTGAGCGACATTATCTTCATTAAATCCTACAAAACGATAGCCATCTTTTTGTGGTTTAATGTTCAATAAGCATCCATCAGGCACTTTAATCTTTAATTTATCTTCGCCAGCAAAGCTGCCATCATCAAAATCATATTTAATTTTTTGATATTCAATTTCATCAATCTTATCGCTATTGATTACAAAAGATACATCATCTTTACTAATATAAGCGACATTATCTTCAAAATCATACGAATAATCTTGACTGTTACTATAATCTATTTGAACTTTATATGAAGTGTCACATTCATCCAATACAACCAACGATAATTCTTTTACATTCTTGGTTTTAAAACTGAAACGTTCAAGATCTTCATCTTTATAGAATGATAGATTCTTGTTTATTATAGCTAAAGCATAATTATTGTAGTCTTTTTTACCTAAGTTGGTATCAATAGTGTTCATGATACTAGCACACTTTTCTCCATAGTATGGATCTAACGAATATTCAACATTAATTCCACCGACTTTATTACCGAAGTATGTTCCACAATATGATTTACGATGATAATCAGAATATATACCTGAAACAAAATACTTAGCATAACTATAAATAGACTTTTCAACAGTTTCATAATGATTGGTTTCTTTTTCATAATCATTCTCAAAAGCCATATTTGAATAAAGACTATTATTATAATAACTGCAAGCATTCTTACCATAATTAGAATCAACGATACTACTTGCAATAAGCATTAAGGCATTGGTTCCATAAATATATTGATATGAGAAAAATGAATTTATTTCTCCATATAGTTGCGATCTATTTACATCGTCATTAGCTCCATCTTGTGACAAATCATTATAAGAATCTAATTTGCCAGTAAATCCTAAGGTATCATAAAAATACTTTTCAACTTCATTATAGTTATACGTACTTAATGAACGGTATGGTAAATATTGATAATAATTATAGTATGGTTCCTCATTTATTGAATTATCACGATTATCATTTTGGTAGTCGTTGCTCATAGTTGCATAGTCATTATAAAAATAGTGACCATCATAACTGTAATATGTTTCATTATCGTCAAGAAAACTAACATCTTCATCAATGACAATTGAGGATGAAAAATAATCATAATCTGTTTGTGTTTTTATATCATGATATAGTTTTCCGTTTTTAGTATGGTAGCTACTTGGCTTAACATTTAATTCCTCATACGGAATTAGTGTTACATCTTTGAATTTGGCGAATCCTTTATCATCAGAAATCATGAAGAAAACGCCATCTTCATTCGCATCTATATAAGCCGCATCAATACCGTAACAACCGTTTAGATAGTCATTCCCATTTTTCTTATAACTATAATATTCCGTGTTTATCGTACAAGCATGATCAACATTAAAACTAACGATGCCGTATTTCATTTTTAAGACTTTATCGTCTTTTTTAATTACTAAATTCTTGTGGTCATCGTACTCTCCATTAAAATCGTATAACGCCTCATCATAAGTATTAAACTTTTCTTCATAGCCATTAAAATCATAAACAACATAAAAAATCTCCTCACTATATACGGGAACACTAAATAGCATAAAAGCGCATGTTACGTACACTAAAAGCTTATGAAGAAATCTCATAAATAGATTTTATCATTTAATAGATATCAAATGCCATAAAGCGATTCAGCCTAAATGCACTTATAGGAATATCGTTTTTAATAAAAAGTCCTTTATGAAAATCATATATCAAAGGCTCTTTATTATATCCTAGTAAATGCAAATTATCAGTAAAACTAAGACGTGAATCAAAATAAGCTTCTACAACCCTATTTTCTTTAACAATAAATAATCTAATTAATATTTTATTCATCTATTATCCTCAAATGTACCTTCTCTCCATTTCTAATCAACAATCCTTCATTTGACTTTAAATCTTGTTTAAGATTGATGACAAACAAACGTTGAGAATTAATGTTTGATGATAACCACAAGATTTGTGTGTAATCATTCATGCATAATTTGTGACTATATTTGATAACATCAAAGCAATTTGGATATGCATCTCTATATCTTTCTAATAGTTTGTCATCATATGAAGTAATCAATAGTCTCTCTTTAGTGTATATTTCATTTCTTGAATATAAATCATAGCCTAATAAACATCCCTCAAAAGAAATCAAGGAATGAACATATTTAGGAATTCTATTTATGATGTGATTAACATCTATACTCTTCTTATATATGTTCTCCTCTAAAATAGGGACAAAACATACAGGCTCTTCATCATAAAAGAAACTTGTTCCAGTATATCTGCTACGTATGCCATAAAAATTAGAGAGATCATTCTGTTCATATACATTTATTAATACCCTCTTTTTGAAGCAATTTAATATTCTGAAATTAATTTGCGAATTAGACGTCAATAAGACAACATATAAATTTATGTTTTCTTTTCGTCTGAATAATTTATATAAATAATCACTGTAGATTTCGTTATAGGCAATCAAACAGTTATAGTCTTCTATTATTAAACATAAATCTGCGCTCTTTGTATTCAACAGATAATTAAAAAGAAACAGTATATCTTCGTCGTCCGTATACAACAAAGAATCACAAATAGAATCTGACTCATAATAGTTATTTCCGATAACTACGACTCTTCTTCTAATTTCTGCATTGTAATTGATGAAGGCGTTTATTTCATGTCTTCTGCTACTACACACAATAACGCTTTCTGCTTTAGAAATGTATAGTGGATAGATCTTGTTTTCGTGGTAGTTATCGACATATCCGAGCATTAGTCTATCATTGCTTCTTTGTCTTGGTGTTGGCGCAGGTGCGAGATATTGTATTAGACGTGGTTTATATCCCATTCTAGATGTGGTTTCAATGATTTTCTTACAAAAAGCTGAGCACTCTGAAAAAGGCTTTGTCTTTTGAACGCTCTTTGTTTCAACTTCATTTAATGTATTATCTAATAAAGTTACTTTATATGAATCTTTGTTATTAATATCGTTTTTAGAGTATATGTTTTGTGCGTTAATTGTACTTTCGTCTACACGTAATATGAACTGTCCCGGCCTAGATAGAAATGCTGCATCTTTTGTTTTGATGATGTCTTGGGAATCTTTCTCTTCGAATAATTTTAAAGCTATTTTGAAGTGACTGTTAGATATTATCTCGTCATCAACTACACCACTTGGTTTTTGGGTTGCAAGCAATAGATGAACACCTAAACTTCTGCCGATTCGCGATAGTGAAATTAATTCCTTTATTTGCTCAGGACTGTTCTTTTTTAGTTCCGCAAATTCGTCCACTACTATAAGTAAATGAGCAATCTTTTCTTGTTTCTCAAATAACAAATAATCATCTAGATTCATAATAGGATTATTCACCTTTTTTGATAGCTCGTAAAATTTCCTTTGCCGATATTTGCATTCATTGCTTAACGCAATGATTAATCTTTCCAAATTATTGTTTTCTAAATTAGACAAAGTTGATACAACATGAGGAACTAAGATTTTGTTGTAAGATAGTGAATCCGCTAAGCCAGCACCCTTATAGTCAATTAATACTATATTCAAATATTCAGGATTATATCTAATACATAAAGACAACAGCAATGATACTATTAATTCTGATTTCCCCGATCCAGTACTTCCACCAATTAGTCCGTGTGGCCCTTGTTTAGTTTCGTGTAAATCAAATGATAGAGGTTCATTATAACAATAAGCAAAACTAGCTTTTAAACCTTTTTGTTTTTCCTGATAATATTCAGGAATGTCATCTATTTTAAAGAGATCACTAAAGCGATAATTATTGTCATTAGTGATAATGCTGTTGTATTTCCCTAAATAAGTAAAATACGTATCGAAATCAATAATCTCTTCAGTGTAAATAAACTTCTTTTTATCTTTTAAATATAAATAATTACTGTTATCGTATTCAACTAATGCATTCGAATTCTTATACACATCATCAACATCGTTTGAAAAATAGATTACATTAATCATAGGATTGGTAAAAACATAATCGCATTTATCATACAACAACATTACTAGAGGTTTATTAAGCCTGAGTTGATCTACTAACTGCAATTGTTTGAAATTTGTTAAAGTAAGTCTTTGATTGCCAATAAACAAATGTGGAATATTGTATATCGAATTAAACAAATCTTGCGAAGAAGAATAAACAGCTATTTTCAAATCATCAAAATGATGTTTATAACACAACTCTAAAAGGAACTTTTGATAATAATATTTTTTCTTACTTTTTTTACAAGAAATCGTGACAACCCTGTTTTCTTTTAAATCTAGATATAGTGGCAAACCATCTATCTCACTAAAATGTTCTTGTATCTTCGATATCTTCTCATCGATATGCCTTATGCCAGAAGCCTCTTTTTTTATATTGATTGAAAAGGACGAAGTTCCTAAACTAATTCGCATATAATCTTCGCTATTCTTGACGCCATAGAACATCTTATTCTTTGCTTGAAGCAAACTAAAATAGTGACTATTACATTGTTCTAAGTAATCGTTTACTTTTTCATCTAAACTACATTGATATTGATCTAAGTAGTCAAGGTATTCATTTATCTCTTTTTTACTTTGTTTTTTATCTTTGTTTTTCTCAACGATATTAAAAATGATTGGAACCAATATCGTTGATATAGCCATACAAGAAGGCGTGGCAATTACAACGATTTTAGACAATATGGTTTGAGAATTATTAAGATAATTGTTTATAGTCATTATCGCCATTGAGAAGCTCATGACAATACTAGGAATAATGGTTTTTAATATATTACGATTTCTTGCCCTAACGTTAGATTTGAAACTGACTAGTTCATCTACTACCAACGGTTTTGTCTCTAGAGGGAAATAGTATTTTTCTATTCTATTATCAATATGATAGTTTAATACTCTTTGCTTTATTGACAAAGCTTCCAAATTGTTTTTAACATTAAAGTTATTTATGTATAGGAAGTTAGTATTATAAATTATTTTTAGACCTAAAAGTTCTATAGTATCGCCAACACTTAAATCAGTTTCTTTCTTGGCAAAACCATTTACCAACACAAAATCATTACTAGATAAATAACCATTTTCTATTTTGATAATTTTATCTTTTGCGTATTTATCTAGGTTGACTATATCGCTTATTGGATTGCCAGATATAACAAGGTTTTGATTTTTATAAAGCGCAAAATCATCTATACCATCATTGTTTTTGTATATATGAAGAACAATATCACAATAATCGTTATTATTTACGATACGATATTCTTTTAAATAAACAGGCTTTGTTTTGCTGCCATCAGAAAAATAATATCCTTCCTTTAGAGAAATATAATAGTTTTTATTTTTCGCATATATATCAATACCCTTATAATGCAAACTTTTATTTACGTTGTATTTATAGTATTTATTTTTATCTTCAATAATAAGAAACATTATTCACTACTCACAAGAATATTTACATAAGCATTATATTTGCTATCATCAGTGGTTATTTTTATCTTTACACTACCTGGTTTATGTCCAGAGACAACGCCACTTGAATTAACACTTGCGATATCATTATCTTCGCTATTGTACTTTAGTCCATCTATCGTGTATCCTTCTGGCACACCAAGAACTCTTATTTGAAAATCCTCATCTTTGGATATAACCTCTGCATAGCTAGCCAAAGTTATTTTTTTGTAATAGATAGTCGTCGTTAAAAGCGAATTAGTTCTATTATTTCGCGTACACTTCTCAACAAAGATGCCGTTTTCTATATGATGCATGTTATTTAATACTTGAGCGTCATCGTCGAGAATCGAAAGTGTCTTTGTGAAACCAAGTTTATATAGTTTTGTTTTAGAAGTATTAAAGACAATGTCAAATACCCATCTAAAAGAAGCATCAGCACATACTGCGACATCTGTGTTTTCTTTGGCGATGTTGTTTATTGTTGAATAAGCTAGATCACTTTGTTCATGGCTTACATTCCCTTGCGCATCATATAAATGAATGGTTGGTTTTAATTCGGCTTTTAAGCCACCATCAAACTCGAT
Organism: Candidatus Colivicinus equi; assembly: GCA_018064825.1. Lineage (GTDB taxonomy): Bacteria > Bacillota_I > Bacilli_A > Erysipelotrichales > Erysipelotrichaceae > Colivicinus > Colivicinus equi. The sequence continues at coordinate 13,238 of JAGHUL010000077.1, read as the reverse complement.
ATCTGCTAATTTTAATTTTGCTGCCTCCAAGGCAAAATTTAAACCAACTATAGCCTTACTGCTGCCTGATGCAATAAAATCAAAATCTCTTTTTGCATCATTGATGATTCTAAACTCGCCGTTTTTTGTTTCAAAGCCCAAGCTGTGGCTATTATATAACTGTAATTCTGCTTTACCACTTGTGTATATTTTAACTAGAACCTCCAAATCTAATTCCACACTTGGAAGTTCAGGAATTGGTGTTTTAATCGTACATATAGGAATAATAGCTTCAAGTTCATCTTCACTCCTATTTACGGTATTTTTTAATTTATTGAGAAAAGACTTAGAATCTAAATCTTTGAAATTTAAATAATAATTGTTGTATTTGCCTATTGATACTCCAACTTTTTCAGTAGAGTTAAAGTTCACTCTAAAATATGCGTGTTTAACGTTATCATCATCATACGTCCACTTAAAAGTCGGCTTTATATTTGATAAACTTAAGTCTGTGTAAAAATTTAGGCTATTAAGTTTTTTAGATATATGCACTGAAATATTCGATGCATTGAGCGTATAAGAAATGCGAAAACCATCTGTGTTAAAAGAGTGTGCCTTCGTTGACAACAAATCAAATCTATTGTTCACATAATTGCTTTTTTCAAAATCACCACTAGGAATGACTTCGCTTTGTTCAAAGTCTATTTCAAAGGTATTGGCAAATTCTAAACTATCGAAAACATCTTCGTATTCTGCTTCTTCAAATATATATTCATCATTAGAAATGTCTAGTAATTTCTTATATTCATTATTTGTTTGATCGTAATAGATATCGCCTATCTTAACATCATCTATATTCTTTTTAACTTCTTTTTTATATGTAGAGCTATAACTATGCTCGTAAGTCCTGTTATTAATATAGTTAACTGCCTTTTCAATAATCTCGTCGGCAATTTCTTTCTCAACTTTTTCTTGAGGTTCTTTATTTGCCCAATAACACTTACTTATTTCTTCATTTTCATCATTATCTATTAAATTAGTTATTGTCTTTGATAATAATTCATAATTAAGTTCATCATCTAAAATATCATAATCACTTTTGCCTATTATTTGCCAAGCTAATAATTTATCAATATTCTCTTCAATATTTACGCTATCGCTAATACCACTTTTTACTGCTAAAGTATTTAAGTATTCTTTATATAAATAGTAATTGTGTGCCTTGCACGAAATAATGCAAGTCGCAAATAGAATTGTTACAAGACACACAATTAGTTTTTTAACCAAAGTTTGCCGCGTTAGCAGTAATTGTAGATTCTAAAGAATCGTACTTAGATACTGTATCATCTAAAAAGCGCGCATAAGATTCTATTATTTCTGACTCCACAATGAATTTGTTTGCGAAGTTGTTGAATTTAGATATCAGCATCTCTTGTCCGTTTGAATGCCAATCATTGCTCAAATCATTCATTGTCATTGAAACATAATTTAGTGTTTCATCTAGATTAGCGTTTTGTTGGCGTATCAAACTAGCGGTATTAGAAACTTCGGGTAAAGATATTTTAATTTGATCCATAGATAATTCTTCTCCTATACTGTTTTAAGTTTGTTAGCTTGTGCATAATTTTCATCTTGCATATCACGATAGCTTCTAGCTGTGTCACGCAAGAAATCGGCGTATTCACGCATCACCATTGAGATTCTCTTCAAGTCATCTTCAAAGGCTTTAATTTGATTTGTAAAAGCAATATTGTCTTTTCCTTGCCAATAAGTAGACATCTTATCAACTTCTGTATATATGGATTGACAGAAACGTTGATAATCATTGTCGGCTGATTCTACTTTACTAGCAGTAGCTTCTAGACGTTCAGGTTCAACTTCTATAATGTTCATCTTTTTTCCTCCTTATATATTTATTCAAGGAAAAAGTGAAAATTCTTAATTTTTTTATAAAAAAAGCTAATATTTTTAAATATTAGCCTTGTTTTCGGAAATTATAGCAATAAATTAACGATCCATGAAGCTTTCGATGTCATCAACTTCTTTGATAATATCTTTAGATAATACCTCACAGCCATTCTCTTTTATCAACAAATCATCTTCGATTCTGATACCGATTGACTCATCAGTGATATATAAACCTGGTTCATTAGTGATGACGCATCCTGGTCTTAATGGTTCGTCCATTGAAACATCGTGTGTATCTAATCCTAGATGGTGAGATACGGAATGGAAATAATATTCATTAACACCTTTATTTAGTCCGTGTTTAGGAAGCTCATCACGATAATAGTCTACAACCATCTTATTAAGTTCTCTTAATGTTACTCCGGCTTTAGCATGATCAACTACAATTTTTTGAGCATGTAAGACCATTTCGTATATTTCTCTTTGGCGCTTACTGAACTTACCATTTACTGGGAAGGTACGTGATATGTCGGCGCAATAGTTTTTATAAGTTGCGCCTAAATCGCATAAGAATAGCTCGCCATTTTTCATCACTTGATTATTGGTTGAATAATGAAGAATTGTTGCACGATGTCCACTTGCCGCAATAGTCTTAAATGCATTCTTATTACATAAGTTTTCTTTTAAGACGAAATCAAACACACCTTCCATAACCATTTCATTTAGTTCTGGTTTAATATTTCTCATCATCTTACGAATACCTAAGTTAGTAATGCTTATTGCTTTCTTGATGTATGCAACTTCATATTCATCTTTTACCATTCTTAATGATGTAAGAATTGGGAAGATATCGATCATAGGTAGATAAGGATATTTAGCTTTCAAATCAACCGCATATTTAGTTGCTTCAGAGCTTCTTTGATCATAAGAATAATGCCAAAAATCAAAATATAGTTTAAAATCCTTGCCTCTAGAACGTTCAATAATTCTAGCTACTGTATCATCTAATTCATCTCTGTCACACACTATTTTAATGTCTGAAATGTCTGTTGCTTCTTGTTTTGACATTCTGCCACCGACCCATCTCGCAAGATATTCATCATATGGCAAGATGAATAGAGACTCAGAAATTTTGCCATTATTCTTTCCAAGCATTAAAACCATATCTTCTTTTTCTAAACCAGTTAGATAGTAGAAATTACGATTCACATCAAAGTCGTAACATTCATCTTCAGATTTAGCGATGGCTTTACCTGAGAATAACAACAAAATACTGTTATCATCCATTCTTGTTAAAACGTTTTGTCTTCTTTTAGAATATAGATTCATCTTCTTGACCTCCGTCTCTATATGATACTTTAACTACTTTATCGTTTTTAACACACTCTTCAACTAATGTTTCAAAATCAAATAATGATTCATAATAAATGCATTTATCTTCTTTTGGCTTTGTTACAGGATTCTTTGGATCAAATATAGTGCAACAATCTTCGTATGGAAGAATGCTTGTTTCGTATGTATCGATCTTCTTAGCCATATCTATTATTTCAAGTTTATCCATCATGCATAAAGGTCTCAATATTAAAGTATCCGATACTTTACCAATGACACTGACAGATTCTGGAGTTTGTGAAGCAACTTGACCTATAGATTCGCCATTGGTAATCATCTTAATCTTTCTAGCTTGACATAATCTATCAGCTATTCGATACATCATTCTACGCATGATAGTAATCGCATACGATTCATCACAATGTTTGTATATCGCTAATTGAAGATCCGTAAAAGGAATTACATGAACATTTATGTTTTCTTGGCATACCGATATCTTTTTAGCTAATGTCAATACTTTATCTAAAGCTTGCTTAGAAGTATATGGCATTGATGCAAAATGGATACACTCTATTCTCATGCCTCTTTTCATTGTTAGATAAGCAGCAACTGGTGAATCTATACCTCCAGACATCATAACCATAGCTTTACCGTTAATGCCCGTTGGATAACCACCTATGCCCTTTACTTTTTCATCCATGATGTAGATGTAATCCATATCAACTGAAACATAAATTATGATATCAGGATTATGAACATCTACCAACAAATCTGTATTATGCAAAATATTACCTGCCAAGGCTCTATTGATATCATCGCTATGCATTGGATAGTTCTTATCATGACGTTTAGTATGAATTTTAAATGTCTTATAATTACCCTTTTTAATTAAATCAAGCGATAGTTTCTTAACGTCTTCAATATCTTTGCTACATTTAACTGCACCAGAAAAATAGCTATAGCCAAAGATATCTTTTAAATCTTCTTTAATCAAAGAATAATCTTCACCATTAAGCTTAATAAACAAGCCGTCATGTAACGTATTGTACGTCAAAGATTCATAGTCAGCTAATCTTTTACGAATGTTGTGTGTGAGTTGTCTAGTGAATTCTTTTCTGTTCTTACCTTTAGTAGATAGTTCACCATATCTTACTATTATGTGGTCATATAACATCTCAGGCATACTTATCTAATATCTCCTTCAAGCAATCTATAAAATAATCAATTTCTTCAATCGTATTTGTATAATCAAAAGATATACGAATCGCATAATCTTCATCAATATTCATATTATTTAGTGTTCTATTTGCTTCATTTTTTCTAGAACCGCATGTCGATTTACTAGAAACCATAATTCCTTTTTGATTCAAAGCATTTAATAAAACCTCTGAAGTCATCTTTGTAGAAATATTAACTAGCGTTTTTAAACAACTAGGATAAGTGTTAATCGTAACTAAACCTTCTAAACCCTTCATTAATCTTTCATTTAAAGAAAGAAGATAGTTATGATATTTTTCTTTGTTTTCTAAAGCAATTCTAATAGTCTTAGCTAAAACAATATTTACTAAAGCATTAGAAGTACCACCGCGTAAAGAAAACTCTTGTTGGCCGCCAGAAATGATAGGCATAAGTTCAACGAATTCTTTCTTTATCAAAGTACCACTGCCTTTTAGTCCATGTATCTTATGAGCGCTGAAACTTGCCATATCAACATTTGTTAAATCAATATCAACTTTCCCTAGCGCTTGGGTAATGTCGGTATGAAAATATGTACCACTATGTTTCTTAACAATCTTACCTATTTCACAAATATTGTTTACAACGCCTATTTCGTTATTAACGCACATTATTGAAACAAGAAGTGTATCATCTCTTAAAGCATCTTTAACAGCTTCAGGAGTGATTTCACCATTTTCATTAGGTTTAAGATATGTGACCTTATAACCAAATTGCTCTTCAAGTTGCTTGAAAGAATTGTAAGCAGATGAATGTTCATAGATCGAAGTAATCAAGTGTTTTCTTTCAGGATGTTTAAAAGCAAGTCCTTTTATCGCTAACGAATTAGCTTCGGAAGCACCAGAAGTAAAAATAATCTCATTCTTTTTTATTTTGAAAAGATCACAAATCAAACTACGTGACTTTTCTTGCATATCATAAATAGCGACGCCGTCATCATATAAGGCATCGCTATTACAATAATATTTATCTAATAATTTTTTATATGTATCTAATACATCTTTATTAACATCAGTAGTAGATACCGCATCAAGATAAACCTTCACTAAGCATTCTCCATTATCTTTTCATCCGCATTTTCTGGGAACAATGTTTCCATGCATGTGATAGCAGTCTTCAATGCTTTTGTATATTCGCCATTTAAGAATTGGAATTCAGCTTTTGATAAAGAACGATCTATCTCTGGATATGTTGAACGGTATTTATTACCAAAGACAATTGCATTTTCTACCATAATAGCCATACCCACAACATTATTGACGTTGTTATAGAACTTGAAGACAAAATCAATTGCGGCATCAAGATTAGTATTTAATTCATCGATATTGATAGGAATTTCTTTTAATAATTTCTTAATGTTATCAATGTGTTCATATGAGGTCTTTAAATCACTCTCGTATGTTGAAGCAATTGAAGGCAAATGATATTCCGCAACCTTTGTTTCAACTTCAGCTACAACTAGTTGTAACTTCACAAGCTGTGAGATGGCTCTTTGTTCGCCATCATTAGATTTATCGATAACAGTCTTATAAGAATATAATTCTTTCTTATCATTTTCTGTCAACTTTTGAAGAGAAGTTGCAGCATCCAATAACTCTGATGCAGGTTTATTATTTAGTGATAATTCTTCATCGATCTCTTTATATCTTGCTTTATATTCTTCAATACTGTCTCTTTGTTTCTTTAATGTATCTTGAAGATTTTCTAGACCATATCTTGCAGAATCTTTATCATAAGCTACACGAACATAGTTTTCAATTTTAACAAGTTCTTGAATGTTTTCGTATGAAGAAGCGTTTGTATCTTTTGCTTCTTTAAATGCTCTATTTTCTTTTTCAAACATATCAGTCAAAGAATTTAATGTGCTCTTAGCTCCTGCAACTCTTTGTTTGATACCTTCGATATTTCCTTCTATTAATTGCTTAGTATCCGAATTAATGTTATTTTCAATTTCTTCAATCTTGCCATCAACATCTAAATGATTTAAGAAGACTCCTCTTTGTCTAGTTAAAGCATATTCTCTTTTTACTTCATCTAGCATCACAGGAAGAACACCTTTAATATCCTTAATTAATGATGGTATATGATTACCACAATTTCTTAGATCGGCTAAAATTGCTTCAATCTTTTCTAAACTTTCTTGAGCTTCTGAATATTCATTCGCATAAATCCATTCTTCAGAAATAGAGAACAATTCTTCACATGTATTAAGCTTATTCTCCATAGCATTTAAAGAAATAGATAACGAATTAGAATTCGCATTTACAGCATTTCTAATGATGCGATACTCTTCTTTTAATTTAGAAGAATATTCTCTTTGTTCATTCTCTTTTTCTGAGAACTTCTCTAAGAACTTATCAATATGTTCAATTTCTGTCTCAACAGTTTCGATTTCAGTATTAACTTCGCCAATTATTTCTCTAGCATCTTTATATTTTTTACTACTAAAAGAATCATCCAAATTATTCATTAAATCTTGGATATCACTAATTCTTTTTTCAACTTCTTCATATTGTTGATAGTACTTTGAAACTGCTGTACTAGTTTTTTCATTACGTTTAGCCATCGTTTGAGCTTTATTTAGCTTAAATGCGATTGGCGTAGTCTTTATTTCGTTATATCTAACATTTAAATCGTCGATGTCTTTCTTAAGTTTTGTCTTCTTAGCATTGCTAATCAAAATAGAGATTGTAATAATAACAATAAGTACTAAAACACCTACAACAATTAAAACAATATTAGTATTCATATACGTTAATTTTACTATTAAAAAAACCTTTTTTCAATTGACACAAACCGACGTTTTTAATACAATAAATAAGCACATAAATAGCAGCATGTAAAGTTATTAGTGATGCATTGATAGCCAATTTGGTAAGCAAGTAACGGAGCGCTATTCGTGAAAACTGCATATCAATACAGCTAATAATGATTTACACCTGTACTTACTTAAGGAGGTATAACTTATGGCAAGAAACACAGGTCCTACTTGGAGAATTTCAAGACGTCTTAACTTCTCTATCCTAGAAACAGGTGAAGAGTTAACTAAGAGACCTTACATCCCAGGACAACATGGTAGTCCTTCAAAGAGAATCAAACAATCAAACTATGGTCTACAAAAAGCTGAAAAGCAAAAATTAAGACATTTGTATGGATTGAGTGAAAAGCAATTCTTTAACACTTACACAAAAGCTGTTGCTATGCAAGGTGTTACAGGCACTAACTTATTCGTAATGCTAGAATCTAGATTAGATAACCTAGTATACCGTATGGGTTTTGCTTCAACACGTAAGCAAGCTAGACAACTAGTTAACCATGGACATATCCTAGTTAACGGTAAGAAAGTTGATATTCCATCTGCACAAATTAATGTTGGTTCAACAATCGAAGTTAAGGAAAAATCAAGAAACAATAGTTTCATCGCAGAATCTCTAGAAGCTACAGTATCTTTCAAGGATTATGTAGAAGTTGATAAAGATGCTCGTAAAGGTAAATATGTAAGATTACCTGAAAGAAAAGAATTAACTCCAGAAATCAACGAATTACTTGTTATCGAATATTACAACAGATAATCGTAAAAATTGAGCTCTTAATAAGAGCTCTTTTTTTATGCAATTTAGTGACAAAAACTATATTTTCGTATGATAAACTATTATTAGAAAAGGAGAAAACACTTATGGATGTTCATTTATGTAACAGCAATAATAAGACAAGTTTAGATGGACACCCGAGTGTCAATTTAAATTTGTCTTTCTTATCAAAATAAGGAGGGAGACAAATGTTAGAAAAAATAATCGATTTAATCTCTAGAAAAGACTTTAAAAGATTAAAGGCTCTTTTAGAGGATACAAACAATGCCGATATTTCAGAATGCTTAGACGAACTATCTGATGAAGATGTAGCAATCATTTTTAGATTGCTTCCAAAATCAGAAGCGGCAGATATCTTTGCATATATGGAACCCGAAACTCAAGAAGATCTATTGAATCTTCTATCAGATAAAGAAATATCTGATATCATTTCGGGACTATTCGTCGATGATGCTGCTGATTTGATTGGTGAAATGCCAGCCAATGTTGTAACAAGACTTTTAAACAATACTAAACCAGAAAAAAGAAAAGCCATAAATGAGATCTTGAAGTATCCTGAAGATTCTGCCGGATCTATCATGACTACTGATTTCATCGAAATACCTTCTGGTTCAACAGTCAAAGAAGTATTTGATAAATTAAGAAAAACTGGTAGAAGAAAAGAAGCAATTTATATTTTGTATATAGTAGACCCAGGAAAATATCTTGCTGGTGTAATTGATATCAAAGACTTATTGTTGCACGACTATGAAGACGTCGTTGATGACTTTATGGAAGACAACGTAATCTCTGCAACAACATCAACCGACCAAGAAGAAGTTGCTAGAATGTTCGACCACTACGATTTCTTGGCAATGCCAGTCGTTGATAAAGAAAATAGACTAGTTGGTGTCATCACAGTCGACGATGCCATGGAAGTATTATCAGAAGAGCATGAAGAAGACTTGCAAATCATGTCAGCTATGAAGCCAGATGATGAAGTCTATTCTCATATGTCAATCTTCACATTATACAAAAACAGAATCGTGTGGTTATTGTTCTTAATGTTATCTGCAACTTTTACCGGCATTATTCTTAACCGCTACGAAGAAGCCTTTGCTTCTGTGCCTATTCTAGTATCGTTTATCCCAATGATAATGGACACAGGCGGTAATTGTGGCTCACAATCTTCAACCTCTGTTATTTGTGCTTTAGCAACCGGTGATATTGAAACTAAAGACATCTTAAAAGTTTGGGCAAAAGAAATATCTGTTGCCGTATTATGTGGCGCATCACTAGCCGTAGTAAACACTGTTAGAATACTAATAATGTATCCAGACAACCCAACAAAACTTATATTGTCATTGGTAGTTGGCTTAACTTTAATCGCTACTGCAATATTAGCTAAATCGCTTGGTGTATTATTACCTATTGCTGCTAAGAAACTTAAACTTGACCCTGCCTATATGGCATCACCACTTATTACTACTGTCGTAGATACTGTTTCATTAATCATATATTTCTCTATCGCAGTATTAATTATGAGAATCTAAAAAGCTACATTTATTTGTAGCTTTTTTAATTATTCATTTCCTTTAAAATAATATTTCTAATTTCATCAACCGCTTTATCTAAATCATCATTACATACAACGTTCTTATAGAAATCAATTTCTTTCATTTCTTGTTTTGCTTTAGATAAACGTTTTAAGATTGTCTGTTCATCTTCAGAACCCCTCTCACGGATTCTTCTTTCTAATTCTTCCATTGAAGGTGGAACTATGTAGATGCTCAAGGCATCTTCACATTTACTTACAACTTGTCTAGCACCATCAATTTCTATTTCTAAGACAACATTTTTGCCTTCGTTTCTCATCTTTTCAACATAAGCTTTTGGAGTTCCATAATCATTGCCCACGAACCTTGCATGTTCTAGAAGTTCACCATTCTTGATTGCCTCTAAAAATCTCTCTTTACTTACAAAGAAGTAATTAACGCCATCAACCTCCATAGGTCTAGGAGCACGAGTTGTCATTGAAACAGAATAAGCTAAATTTAAATCTTTCATCGGCATAAGCTTTTCTAGGATAGTTCCTTTACCTACACCAGATAATCCACTATATACAATCAATAGACCCTTTTTCATAACTATATTGTACAATATATTCATGAAAATAATTTGCCCTATCTGTAAACAAGAACTAATAAGAAAAGATAAAAGTTACATCTGCGAAAATGGTCATTGTTTTGATATCGCAAAAGAAGGCTATCTAAATCTAAATTGCAAGAATTCGCAAAATACTGGCGATGAAAAAGACATGATTAATGCTCGAAGAGATTTCTTAAGCAAAGGATACTATAACTTTTTAAGAGAAACCGTTGATAGTTTAATCGATGAAGGTGATTCATTATTAGATCTTGCCTGTGGTGAAGGCTATTATACCTCATATTTCAAAGCCAAAGATAAAATTGGTGTTGACTTAAGCAAAACAGGTCTTAAGATAGCTGCAAAAAAGGATAAGAGTACCTTATATCTATTAAACAATATCTTTAATAATCCTTTAAACGATAAGAGTTTAGACAAAATTGTTACTATTTTTGCGCCAATTGCCAAACAAGAAATAAAAAGATTACTAAAAGATAACGGTAAATATATTTTGGTAAAACCAAACGTCAATCATCTATTCGAATTAAAAAAAGCTGTCTATGATAATCCTTACCAAAACGAAATAGAAGATACAGAAATAGAAGGTCTAAAATTAGAAAAAGAAATAAATGTAAAAGATCACGCTCTATTAAATAACGAAGATATAAACAATCTATTTAAGATGACCCCTTATTATCACACTACATCACAAAAAGACAAAGACAAACTTAGCAATATTAACGAACTAGATGTTAATTTTGATTTCTTGATTGATGTCTTTTCGTTATATAATGAATAAGCATATTGCGGATTAGCCAAGCGGTAAGGCAGCGGACTCTGAATCCGCCATTTCATTGGTTCGAACCCAATATCCGCAGCCAATAAAAATAAAACACGTTACCTAAACGTGTTTTTGTTTTCTTTTAAATTGCGATGTTGAAATTAACTAGGTACATCAACAAGATGTGTACTATCATAAGTACTATTGAAATAAGAACTGTTGGTCTAGTATAAAATAGCACATTAGTTAATTCATTACTACGTAATTTCTGCACTGTAATCTTTTTATATTTCTTCGACAATACTAAGTATGCTGCCAAGATACAGATAACCGCTATACCATAAGTCATATACATCGCAATCTTACTAGGAAGTATACATAACAAATATAAGAATCCGTTAAAGAAGATATGCATAATAATTGCTGGCTGTATTGATTTGTAACGTAACGTAATCTTGCCAAGCAACATACCCATCGCAAAAGCAGGAAGTATTTCGCCAATTGTGTTATGAGCTAAAGCAAAGAATATTGCACTCGCAAACAAAGCAAAACGTTTACCAAATCTACCCAAACTAGAAAGTAAAACGCCCCTAAAAACATACTCTTCAATAAATGGTGTTACTATTATCAACATAAAAATATATAGAGGATATGACAAGTTTTCAGCATCAAAATTCAAACCAATACTAGAAAGTAACCTTCCTTCGTAACCGAAAGTATTTAGAATCATACTAGATGCATATATCAAGCACATACAAACCGCAAAAAATACTACAGTCTGAATAAGTAAATCAGAAAAAGATATTTTCGCAGTTCTAAATATCTTTCTATTTTTGACTTTGGATAATAATTTCAACAAAAAGAATGGTATAAAAGAGCCCAAAACTACATCGATAAAATAGATGCCATAATAAAGAATTGGATCAGTTAGAATACTAGAATTAGACATATCCATCTGATACTTAAATACTATTGGCAAAATAAGCACTAATAAGCTATATATTATTAAAACTAATCCGACAGAGAAAAAACTCCTTTTCGCATGTTTTTTTGAGATGATTCTTTCTTTTTTATTAGTCACGTATAAAATTATATTACATTTTGATACTTACGTAAATTTCAGCCTATTTTCACATAGAAGATTATAATAGATGGTGAGGTGATGAAATGAAAATAAACTTTAAAACTTTACTTGTTGTATTCTTAGTTGCCTTATTGGGAGCAGGAATAGGAACATATGGAATGATGGAGTTCTACAACAAAGCTCATCCAAATCAAAATATCAAACCAGAAAGCACAGTTATTTCTGAAGTACAATATGCTGATAGCGCAAAAACAGATTTTGTTAAAGCAATCGAAAAAACCTATGATTCAGTAGTAGAAATTACAGTCACTTATGAAGCTACTACTTATAACTGGTTCTATGGCAATCAAACAACTTCTGGCGTAGCGAAAGGTTCTGGCGTAATTATCTCTAGTGATGGCTACATCGTAACAAATAACCATGTTGTAGACACTGCAACAAGCGATGATGCAATTCAAATCAAAATGTCTAATGGCGAAACGATGGGCGCAAAGCTTATCGGAAAAGATTCAAGAACAGACTTAGCTGTTTTGAAAGTTGATCTACAAAATGCAAAATACGTATCATTTGCTGATTCCGATCAATTAGTATTAGGCCAAGATGCTATTGCTATTGGTAATCCATTAGGAGAAGGATTATCGTGTTCAAATGGTATTGTATCTGCCCTTTCTAAAGAGATTTATATTGACAATGTTTACATGAGCGTTATTCAAACAAACGCCGCAGTAAACGAAGGAAACTCTGGTGGCGGCTTATTTGATATTAATGGTAATTTAATTGGTATCGTTAATGCTAAAGATAAATCTAGCGCTTATTCTTCAGTATCAGTTGAAGGCATGGGATATGCTATTCCATCAAATACTGTCAAAAGAATTGTTGACGAACTAATTGAAAATGGTTATGTAAAAGATAGAGCAGCTCTAGGTGTGTCTATATATACTCAATACGTTTCACAAACTGGCGGTGTAATTGTTTCCGATGTCACTGAAGGCGGTAGTGCTCAATTAGCTGGTATCTTACCAAACGATGTTATCCTTACAGTTGACGATGTTGAAGTAAACTCATTCGCTGATTTATCTAAGTTCTTAGATTCAAAAGCAGTTGGTGATGTTGTAAAAGTTAAAGTATTAAGAAAAACAGATACTATGACATTCGATGTAACATTACAACAATCCGCAAACTAACAATACTAAACATTACAAAT
>JAGHUL010000119.1 GCA_018064825.1 Candidatus Colivicinus equi | reverse complement strand
TATATATATTTTATCTTATTCATATATGTTTACGAAGTACTTATGAAAAAGTATACAAAAATCGATAATATTTTATTGAAAAAAGAGTTAGATATATTCTTCAAAAATTTAATTTAAAAAAATTAAAAGTATTTAACTATTAATCTTTAAACTCGTATTTTTCTTTTATTGTTATTTATTCGTTTGCGCCTTTATTATCTTGAAGATTTTCTAATGTTGCCTTATCAGTATTTTCGTCTGTTCCACATGGCATAGTTTTTTCATCAGCCATGGCATAGCCTCCTGCAACACCGCTTAGATCTTCTTCTTTTAATTCAACTGTTTTCTTTTCTTCTGGCATTGTAATTCTCTACTTTTTATATATTCATTTTAATATAACTCACTAATATATACGAACTACCTCGTAAAAGATACACAACAATCTAATGAAATTTTGTAAAAAGACTAAGCAATATTCTTTATAAATCTAATTCTTTGGTAGGTTTCCTTAATTAAGGGTGTAACAAAAAAATCTTGGGTCGGAATCCGACCCAAGAATAATAATCTTAGCTTTTAGTTGTGTTTTAAAACGATAAATAAACAATTAGATATACTAAATGTATCTAATTATCCAACAAAGGTATATGATGGCACATCAACAATTTTTTATATAAACTAATTGAAAACCAGTCATTTATCTGAATGAGTTGTATTGTTGTTAACATTCTTATCTATTTATATTAAACTTCGTTGTATTCCATAAATAAGTAAAATACAAAACAAACATCAATAAATCTTTGTAAAAAAGTAAAGAATAATTTTTAGATAAAATCTACTCCTTCGTAATTACATTCTATTAACACACTTACTGGAATCCAATCATTCTCACGGAATATATGTCTTTGTTGCCATTCAATCCATGCATTTTTGCTAAACGATGTACATTCAACAGATTCTGCTTTACCCATTTTTCGACGGTTACGTAAAACTTTGTAAATAACCGCATCGTCGCTGAAACAATCACCTTCTTCAAAAGAATAAACGGTTTCTTTATCATATCCTCCACTAGCTTCTTCTAATTCTTCCTCTTTTAATTCTACAGTTTTCTTTTCTTCTGACATAAGTAATTAACTCCTTTGTTTAAATATATTTAATCTTACTACACTAATTAATACGAAGTTGTTAATGGAAAGTATACAAGTATCTTTAAATCTAATGAAATTTTTCAAAAAAGACTAAGAAACATTCTTCAAAAAGCTGATTCTTTGGGAGATTTACTTAAATAGGGGTGTGAATAACAAAAATCTTGGGTCGGGATCCGACCCAAACGCAACAAAAACAACATCTAAATCATGGCTTTTTACGGTGGTATATCATAATAATTAAAATAACACTTGACAAATCTTAGCACGATTAACTTAGACAGAAAAACCATTGATCTTTAGTCGGTATGATGAATGCCATTAACCTTGGTTTTCAATATATCTTCTTATTGTTTAGGGATTGACATCTCCTACAGAACAGGCAAAGTATTCCCATGATAATATCCTTACCCTTTATATACTGTGTAGCAACTTGTACGTATATATAATTAATATATTGTAAAATATATTCAAGAAAAAGGGGAATAGATTTATGTTAGAAAAAAATAAAACAGTTCAATTAGATGATGAGGAAGTAAAGCAAGTATCAGGTGGTGGTGATTATTGTTTTGATGAAGTTACACAATTGTTGAAAGATGCCGGAGATAGGGCTTGGGCCGCATTAGGCTATAGAAATGAATTATGGAAAACTATAAATAAAGCACAATTTAGTTCAAAAGTCTTGACACGTATGATTGCAATTGATGAAGCAATAGATGAACTTGAAGGCTCTTGGAAGGATAGTTTTAGCTCTGAAGATTATGATTATATTTATCAAAAATTAATTAAAAGCCAGCAAATAACTAAGCAATGTTTATAAGACCTTAATGAAGAAAACAACAAAAAGTTAATTCTTTCAAAAGATAGCGAATCTTGATTATATTTATTTTTAGAAAACGCGGAAAAATAGCATCACACATAAACTATGGAGTCCCATAAGTTATGTATCTAATAATCATTGTAGAAATATGTTAATCTTTTTAAATGCATACTTCTTTCACTATCGTTATTTATACAAGAAAAATAATATAGCATGTTCTCTTCTTTTTTTATGCACAGGTATTATAGCATATCAGTTTTAAATAACCGTATTAAAATTGTAATTGTAAATCATGGGTCGGATATCCGGCCCATGATTATTTTAACTTTATCTTTCTTTGTTTTCAGTACAAACTAAGATTACTCTTTCAGCTGCTCTTGCTCCATATATTGCAGCGCTTGCGGCATCTTTTAATACTTCAATAGAGTTTATGTCTTTTGGATTTATGCCTTCCATTGTTTCCATTCTGACGCCATCTAACACGACCAAAGGTATACCTACTCCTCCGGTTACATATGATAAATCTTCATCATATAATTCCATATATCTTTTTTGTAATTTTTCAAAATCATTATTTTCCATATTTATTCCTTTCTTTAAAACTATGCCCTAATCAATAAGGCATAAGAATTGTTTTATAGAGGTATATTAATTCTTGTTGACAAGTTTTTGATGAAATTTTTCAAAAAAGACTAAGCAATATTCCTTATAATTAATCCACTTTTTACCCAGCATATTCTACCTTATTGTCTTTAATACGTTGGCAACCTATGTCATCGAAATAATCGTCATTAATTACAATAACAAAATAAATAATGTTTGGTGTTTCCCAAACATTATGTTTTTATTTGGCTTCTGCTGAATCTGGAATTACTGCCTTACATGCTTCTTCCATTTTCGTCGTCTCGGTAACATATGATTTGCCTAAACCAGCAGCTAATTCTAATGATGTTGGTGCTAATTGTGCTAATTGACCCTATGGTATCCTAGATAGAGTAGGTAAATCAATTCCACCAGCGATCTGTACAAGTTCTTCCTCAGTTAGCTCACCAAGCTTATTATTTAATGTTTCAATTTCCTCTTTAAGAGTATTCAATTCTTCTTTAGTTTTTGCCATAATTCTAAACTCCTTACATAAATATATACGTAATATTATTATAAAGTATAATGATTTGCCATAAATGTTTCAAAAATTAATCAATAATATCGATTAAACTTAGTAAGAAAGAGTATGCAATATTTTTTAAAAATGGAATACTTTAAATTTCCTACATAAAATATAGAACCTCATTTCTCCCGTAAAATTGTTTTTAACATTTTTTAGATAAACGAAAAGGTAGGTAATCGGTTTAGTTTCCTACCTAAAAACAAGAAACTTCAATAATTAAGTTCATTAAATATTTTCTTTATGAAAACATAACAATTAATTTAACAACTATAACAACAGTAACTAAAGCAATTGGATAACTTGCCGCATATGCACTTGCCACATCATCAGTACCAGTTGTTTGTATCAAGGCTCCAAGAGCTGGTGTACTTGTCATGCCACCAGTAATAGAACCTAATGCATTGAATAGATTCATTTTAAATAATTTAGTAGCAACAATATATCCAACAATCATTGGAACTAACGTAATAATTACACCATAGATAAAATATGAAAGTTTAATGTTGTTCGCAAAATTTACCCCACCAGGCACGCCTGCTCCAACAAGGAACAATATTAGTCCTAATTCTCTCATAGCCTTGATAGTATTGGAATTTACACTACAATCAATCTTCCCTATGTGTCCAAAGTGGCCTATGATAAGCCCAGCTATCAAACAACCACCAGAATTACCTAAAGAAAAATTAATACCAGGAATATAGAAAGATCCAATGAAGCATCCCAAAACGATTGCGAAAAAGAATGGGAAGAATCCAAATGAATCTAACTTTTTATAATTACCTTCAGGTTTTGCCCCGTTAACAACATTAGCTGCAATAAAATTCTTTCTTTCTAATTCCATATCTACTTTTAAAAGTTTTGGAACTATTTGTACAAACAAAACTACGCCTAATACGCCAAATAAATACGCTATACCATATCCTGCTGTAGTTAGATCGGCATTACCATTTAATACTTCTTTAGCAGCACTTAATCCTGGGGTACTTGTCAATGCTCCCGTCATTAAACCTGCAGCAAATGATGGAGTTAGATTACTATCTAATTTAATAAATAACAATGTACATAAACTGCCAACTAAAATAACAATTATTCCGATATAAATATATGAGATTGTTTTTGAATTAAATGTTCTAAAAAATTTAGGACCAGCAATAAAACCGATTGATGTCACAAACAAACATGTACCTATAGAAGATATCAAACTGTATTTAGATTTTATATCTGCATCAAATAATGTAATTGTTTGACTTCCAATACATATCTCAGGATTGTTTTTTGCAATGATTCCGAAAATTAAAGCAACTAAAAGAACTCCAGCGCTTCCTAAAGATATTCCCTTTATTTTGATATTTCCAATTAAGTATCCAAGACATATTATTGTAAAAATAATACATACTAACGATACGGTACTAGCTATTACATTCCCAATATACATAATTTTCTTCTTCTATTTCATTAACATTATAAGATATAAGCAACGTTGCAACAACACAAGAACATCATTACCACTTTCTATTTTTAGATTTTCTAATCAATAATCGTAATATACTAAAATTATAGACAAAGATGAGGTTGCGATTATGAAATATTATGTAGACATTAATGTTCTTTCTTCTGGTGATGGTTCTAAAGAAAAACCTTTTAAGCACATTCAAGAAGCAGCAGATGTTGCGGTTGCAGGTGATGAAGTACTAGTTCTTCCTGGTATATATCGCGAATATGTTTCTCCAAAAAACGCAGGTGAAGAAAACGCAAGAATCACTTATAAAAGTATTGAGCCTTTAGCTGCCGTTATTACAGGCGGAGAAGAAGTTAAAGATTGGGAGCTATATCAAGGAGACACTTGGGTAAGCAAAATTCATAATTCTATTTTTAATGGTTATAATCCTTTTACAACTTATGTGTATGGTGACTGGTATTTTGCAGGAAAAACAAGGCATACCGGTGCCGTCTATTTAAATAACAAAATGTTATATGAAGCAACTTCACTAGATGAATGCCTTGCGGGTGAAATCTATGAATGCTCTTGGGAAAAAGAAGAATCGCGTTTGAAATGGTTCGCAACTCAAGATGGAGAGTACACAATTCTATATGCAAACTTTAAAGGCGCAAATCCAAACTTAGAAAATGTTGAAATTAACGTTAGAGAACAATGCTTTGTTCCTGAAAAAACAAACATTAACTACATCACCGTTTCAGGATTTACTATCACTAAAGCCGCAACTAATTGGGCACCACCTGCTGCATATCAAAATTGTATGGTCGGACCTCATTGGGCTAAAGGTTGGATTATAGAAGATTGTGATATTTCTAATAGTAAATGTTCAGGAATAGGACTTGGCAAATATTTAGATCCTGAAAACAATCATTATTTCACAACAAAACATGTTAAGAGTCCAACGCAAATGGAAAGAGATGCTGTGTGTCGTGGTCAATATCATGGTTGGTTAAAAGATAATATAGGTAGTCATATTATTAGAAGAAACAATATCCATCATTGTGAACAAGGCGGTATTATCGGAAGAATGGGATGTGTTTTCTCTGTTATTGAAGATAATCATATACATCACATAAACAACATGTGTGAACTTGGTGGTGCTGAGATTTCAGGCATTAAATTACACGCAGCAATCGATGTAATAATACGCCGTAATCATATCCATCATTGCACGATGGGTATCTGGACTGACTGGGAAGCACAAGGTACAAGAATATCACAAAATCTATTACATGATAATCAAAAACCAGATTATGTTGAACCATTAATCGGTGGCATGATGTCACAAGACATCTTCGTAGAAGTATCTCATGGTCCAACTCTTATTGATAATAATATTCTTTTATCTGATGTCTCTCTTCGTATGGCTACTCAAGGTATTGCTATGGTACACAATTTAATATGTGGATCATTTACATCAGTTGGTAGTGGAACGGATACGATTGTTGACGGAGTATTAAGACAAAGATATACTCCATATCACATACCTCATAGAACTGAAGTCATGGGCTTTATGACCATACTTCATGGTGATAATCGTTTCTACAATAATATATTTGTCCAAAGATGGCCTAATATAAATAAAAAAATTCGCAGCGATAGCGAAGATGTTTATTCATATGAAAACAGACAAGTAGGCACCAATGTTTTTGATGATTATATAACATATGATGAATGGGTCAAATTCTTTGATATGGAAAATGATCAGCCTAGCATGAAAGGTATTGAGCCTTATCACTTTCATAGTCTTCCTGTCTGGATTGATGGAAATGTATATCTATCAGGTGCTCTTGCATACAAAAAAGAAAATAACAAATTAATAAATCAAACAAAAGATATAGTAATAGAGCTTGTTGAAAAAGATAATAAAACAATGCTTAAAACTAATATCTATGAATATATTAAAAACTTTAATGTCAATTTAATTACTTCTGATACTTTAGGTAAAGCTTTTGAACCTGAAGAAAGATATGAAAACCCTGATGGTTCTAGCATTAATTTTGATAAAGACTATTTAGGAAATACTAGAGAAGACAATATCGTTCCTGGACCATTCGCAAATGGTGAAGAATATATAACTTTATAGATATTATAGATGTGTAATTACTCACCTATAGAAATCTTGAATAATCCGTTGTCGTCAACAATTTCATAATTGCATTTTTCAACTGGATTATAAATCATCATATCTTTATCTGCATTAATCATCATGAAATAGATTGACGTTCCGTCTGCATAAGTAAACCAATAATTTCTTTCTGCATCAGTGATGTCAAGATTAGTTTTCTCGCCTATTTCAATACCAAATAAAGCGTTATATACCTTTTCAATAAGCTCCTTATCAGTGATATCTTCATACATCATAGAAGATTCTTGATAAGACATTTTTACTGGCAATTCATCTTTATGATCATAATATGCTGAAAGATATTCTTCACTATAGAAATCTTTTATGTTTTTCATTTCGATACTATTCTCCTTTTTACCGCTACAGCCTACAAGGACAAATAGCACGCTAAGTACTACTATTATTTTCTTCATTGATACATCCTCCGTTTGGTTGTTTGTTATTTGTTTCTATTCAGTTCTACCCAATCTGGTCCTAAATTAAGATTATTATCAGAAGCAACATAATCACTACCATTTTGATATACATGATCATATCTAACATCTGCTTCAACTTTTCTTCCATAAGTGTCTGTATAAGAATTAACTCCCCTTATACCTTCAGAAACGTTGTTATAGACTCTATCATAGGTTGCTTGTCTTCCCCAATATCCAGAATTAACAATATTAGTAGTTTCATTAAGCGTTCTTGAAAGTTGTTGCTGAGCTGCCATTGCATTTCTTTGCCTTTGCATTGCACCTTCCATATTGATTCTAGCGATATTATTCAATTCTGCTTGTTGTAACTCATAGTACATAGGACCATAATTTACGTTTATTGCAAAATCATCAAATATCTGACTATATAAATCTATTCTTTCATCAGGTGTGCTAAGTATTACATCAAATGCTCTACCCCAATCATGTTTCTTGAAACCCATATCGTAAACATATCCGTCAGGTAAGCCAATACCTAGTCCAGACATATTCATGCTTGAAAGTGATGCGGTGCCATTTCCAAAGAAACCTTCACCCCTAGATAGTGAACCCATTACACCACCATCTTTAATGAATTGAACGAAACCTTTTTTCTTTTTTACAGTACCATCATTAGAATTAGTATTCTTTGCACCACCGATCTTACCATATAGCGCTGTCGCAAAATAACCTCTTCTTATTTGCCCGTTGGTTTTAACCACAAACGAATATTTACCAGTAATAAGTTCATAGTTTTGCAAGCATCTTGCTGCATCATTTCTTATCTTTTGTTCAACTGTTTTAAAAATATTGTTTTCAACTCTTTTGATTTCAACAACACATGATAAATCATTATATATTTCTTTGATTCTTTGAACTACATAGTCATCGATGCTTTGATACATATAACTATTAATAAAGCTTGGAACACCGATTGAATGCTTTGTGCTTCCATAATCAGCATAAAACGCTCTAGGGAAGAACAACATATCAGTTCCTTGATAATTTGCTTTTATTCCATATGCTGTAGCTTCGTTTTTAGAAACTGATTTTTCATCACAAAATACTGTATAGTTCCAACAATCAGGAATATATGCATTAAAAAGGATACCGTTATTAAATTGAATTTGCGTAAGTGAATTGTTGCATTGTAAAAGATATTCTGATCCACACGCTTTACATTTTAGGTGTCTGCTTCCGACAACACATTCAATTGGTGAACCACAATTGCGACATTTTAATTCTTTTATTTCCATAAGCATTAGCCTCCACTATTAATACTTCATAGGCATATACATTTATTATTCAAATTATATCATGCATAAATATTAGAAATAATGTCTGCAATTAGCAGACATTATATTTCATATTATGGCAACGAAGGACACTATATTTCTTTCTTTGCTTTTTCAAGAGCTTCAATGACTCTATCGCACCAAGCATCGAATTCAGGATCTTCAATTTGAAGTTCTTTTTTGCTTAAGACATTATCAATTGTTCTTTTAACGCCATCTTCAAAATGAACACATGGTTTAAACTCAGGAACTGCTTTTTTAAGTTTAGAGTTATCGAAGACAACGCTACAAGCTTTGTCGCCAATTAAGCTGCCTTTAAAATCATAATCACTTACAGCATCCAAGAATTCTGATGATACATAATAAGCGTTTAGTTTAACATTTAGTGCTTTTGCGACACTCTCATATATTTGATTCCAAGTTAATGTTTCATCATTAGTAATTTGGAATGCTTCGCCTATTGCGTGAGGATTGCCAATCAGTCCAACAAATCCTTTAGCGAAATCACTATTGTGTGTCATTGTCCAAAGTGAAGTTCCATCACCGTGAATGATTACTGGTTTACCTTCAAGCATTCTCTTAACAACCTGATAAGAACCTTTATCGCCACATACTCCTAAAGGTACAGATCTCTCATCATATGTATGACTTGGTCTGATAATAGTTATAGGGAAACCTTCTTCACGGTATAACTTCATCAATAATTCTTCACAAGCTATTTTGTTTCTAGAATATTCCCAATATGGATTCGCAAGACTGGTTCCCTCGGTAATGACATAATTTCTAGAAGGTTTGTTGTAAGCTGATGCGGAACTGATATACATATATTGTTTGGTTTTGCCTTTAAATAAACGATAGTCTCTTTCAACTTGTTCAGGAACAAAACCTATAAAGTCACATACTGAATCAAATTCTAAATCTTTAATTTTTTCTTTTACTAATTCTTCATCATTGATATCAGCATTGATAACTTTTACGTTTTCAGGAAGCTCACTAGTTCTATTACCTCTATTTAACAAAAATAATTCATCGCCTCTATTAGCTAGTTCTCTAGTAATAGCCATACTAATAGTTCCTGTTCCACCAATAAATAATACCTTCATGTTTTCCTTCTTTCTTTTATTAATCAAGACGTTTTGTCATCTCAATATATTTCCAAGAATATTTATCAATTTCAAATATTTCTTGTTTTCCTGTCTCAATAAAGCCTAAGCTTTGATAACACTTATATGCTTTTTCATTAACATCAAAAACATCAAGTGAAACTTCCTCTGCGCCATATATATCAAAAGCAAACTTAAGTCCTAGTTCAAGCATCTTCTTTCCAAAGCCTTGACCTCTTTTCCTTGGATCAACTATTACATAACCAAAAGAAACCTTTTTGTCATCTTCTCCCGGTGTTCTTATTGTAAAGAAGCCAACTAAACCACTATCATCAAATGCAACAAATGGAAAATACTTTGTGTTATATTCTCTAGCCGAAACCGCATTTAACACTTTTTGTTCAGTAGCAGGATATTCTCCCATTTTCCCAGCTGACCACATATAAAACTCTTTTGGTTCATTTACCCATTTTACTATTGTTTTTTCGTCACCTGTTCTAAATGGTCTAAGTCTTAACATATTTATTATTTAAATTATAACGTTATTATCGTTATTGGTTATCTTAGTTGGTGAATATCGTTATATTTCTTCTAGAAAAACTGAATCCACACAAATATATAGTATAATAACTAAAAGCGAGAACAACATGAAAAAAACAAATAACATTAAAGATGACGAATTAAACACAATAAGTGGTGGCAAACAAGAACTGCCTGAATCGCAATGGCATGAACTTTCATACTTTCAATATGTTAGTTCAAAATGTGAATATATTAGTGGTGGTACTCATTGTTGCCAATTTTGTACTCATTGTAAAGTAAAACATCAATGTCATTATGATACTTATTTTTGCAAGTTAGGTATTAATCCCGAATGTAAAGAAGGTCCAATTTTCATTGGCTAGTATTTTAGGGGCTCCACAACTTATGTAGGAAAATTTAATTATCTCTACTTTTAGCTAGGCTTCACAGTTTATGCAGGACACTACTTTCCACGTTTTTAAAATACTCACGATGTTGTAAAAAGTAAAAAACTCGTTTCTGTTCTATTTTCCCCATACTTCACAAAAAGATATACGTACTAAATCCACAAGAGTACACTCAGTTTTTGTTTTGTGCTATACCATTAATAAAACACAACAAAAATTTCACTCATAAATGTATTTTTTTATCTTATTTACAAGTGCTTTATTCAAGCAAATTGAGCATTTTCTTAAACTTTTTATGAAAAAATATCGCTCTATTTTGATAATTGGAAAGAATATATAGCTAATTCGTTTATTCCCTACGAAAGAAATAATGGAGAAACAGTAAGACTTTCTAATGGAAAGATTGAAGGTAAAAACTCATATATCAAAAAGATGCTTAAACTAGCCAATGGTTATTCTAACTTTGAAAGATTTAGAAATAGAGCTATGTATTGTGAAAACTATTATGAAACTTACTCTGAAGAGAAACTACCTAATACAGTAAAAAGAAAGTTTCCAAAGAAAAAAGACCAGTTGGAGTGACCTCCATCTGGTCTAAATTTGTCTTTTGCGATTAAATCCCCATGTTTATTCAAAGGTGTTATTCCTTAAAAACCCCATGTTTATTCAAATCGCCTATTTTAAGATTAAGTTTTTTTGATTGCATCTTTATGATTCAAGATAACCGGAATGACGATTGGGTTTCTATTTGTCTTTTGATATAGATATGGTTCAATTGTATTTTTGATGCAATTCTTTAAATCACCGAATGTTACTTTTTGTTTCATTGCTTGTTTTAATGCTTCATAAACAATTTGCTCAGCTTCTTTGATTAAAGTTTGATTATCTCTAATATATACGAAGCCTCTTGATACTATGCCAGGACGACACAATATTTTGTTTGTTCGTGAATCAATACAAACTATTACAGCAACTAAACCATTATCAGCCAATATCTTACGATCTTTTAATACTGAAGTTGATAGTCCTGAAATGTCGTTTCCATCGACATAAATCGCATCTGTTTGAATTCTGGTATTTGATCTAAATACTTCGCCTTCATGAAGAACCAAGGCATCACCATTTGCACAAATAAAACAGTTTTCTTTTGGAATTCCTGTCTCAACTGCAGAATCGGCATGCATCTTTAGCATCTTGTATTCGCCGTGCACTGGCATGAAGTATTTTGGTTTGATTAATTGAAGCATTAATTTTTGTTCTTCTTTCGAAGCGTGTCCTGTAGTATGCAAAGAAGATAATGTAGAATTTACTAATACTTTTGCGCCATTTCTAACTAATTTATTTACAATTCCGTTGATATTCATTGCGTTACCTGGAATTGCACTAGAAGAGAACACTACTGTGTCCCCAGGAATAATCTTTACATACTTATGCGAACCATCAGCTATTCTTGATAAAGCAGCTAACGCTTCGCCTTGTGATCCTGTACAAACGATACATAATTTATTTGCTGGAATTGTATTGATTAATTCAGGTGATATAAATGTATCTTCTGGAACGTCTATCGTTTTCATCTGCAATCCTATTTCAACGACATTTTCCATAGATCTTCCAAAGACAACGACATAACGTCCACAATCTTTAGCAGCTCTTATTATTTGAGATAGACGGTTTACGTTAGAAGCGAATGTTGATACTAATATTCTTCCGGTTGTTTTTCTCATGATGTCATTGATAGCTGACGCAACTTGTCTTTCTGAAATAGAAAAACCGTCAACTTCAGAGTTTGTTGAATCAGACATCAATAAAGTAACACCAGCAGCTCCGATATATGCCATTTTTTGATAATCAGAGTTTTGGCCAACTGGAGTTAGATCAAATTTAAAGTCACCTGTTTCAACTATCCTGCCATTAGGAGTATTGATTAAGATACCAAGAGAATCAGGAATAGAGTGAACAGTATTAAAGAAACCAATTCTAAAATGTTCAGTTTGAATTGATGAATCTCCATTTATTTCTATTACTTGAGTATTTGCTAGTCTTCTTTTTTCTTGAAGTTTCTTTTCTATTAATGCTTTCGCAAATCTAGGAGCATATATTTTTTTAACTGGACAAGAAAGCAAAAAGAAAGGAATACCACCAATATGGTCTTCATGTCCGTGAGTAATTATTAAACAAGCAATCTTATCTTTATTCTTAATTAGATGTGTGTAATCTGGAATAACATAGTCAACACCTAATAATTCATCTTCTGGGAATTTAACACCTGAATCGACAATGATGATTTCATCATCATGCTCGAAACAGTACATATTTTTTCCTACTTCTCCTAAGCCACCTAGTGCATATACTAATGTATCTTTCTTAGGATCATAATTGGTAACGCCATAACTATTAACACTATTTCCGTCTTTGTTATAGCAGCACAATAAACGCATATATATTCTCCTTGATTATATTTCTATCTTATTTTCACTAAAAAAATTATATCTTAATAATTTCTATTATTCAATTACAATTGCTTCCGGATCTTCATAGAATGGAGCATTTGCATTAATATGATCGTAGTAAAGCATTCCTTTAAAATGATCTAGTTCATGCTGAAGAATGACAGCTAAGTATCCACTAGCTTTAATTATGATTTCTTTATCTTGTAATATATCGTAAGCTTTAACTTTTACTCTTCTTGCACGGTAGACATATCCTTCGTGCTCTTTTTCTACTGATAAGCATCCTTCACCAGTACTTAGATAAGTTTTTTCAACTGATTCGGATACTATTTTAGGATTTACTAAAGCGTATTCAACAATCTTCTTTCCTTCTGAATCTTTAAGAATGATTGCAGTCATCTTCTTTGGAATACCAATTTGTATAGCGCTGATACCTACGGCAGGTCTAAGATTTTCTTTTTCAGCTATTTCGTTGTCTGTTGAATCATCGACATATTTCAACATCTTCAAAAGAGTCTCTTTATCTTCACTAGATAATGGTAAAGAAACATCTTCAGATTTCTTTCTAATTAATTCATTATCGTCTTTAATGATTGTGTCGTTATTGATCAACATACTCATATATTATAACATCTATCCATGATAAAATAAGCGTATGGGAATGAAACAGAAAATGCAGCTGATTAAAAGTAAGTTCACGATTGGAAACCCAATCGTGTTTTTTGCAACTATTTTTGTTGTGATTTTTGGTTCATTAATGGTTGTGTCTGCTGAAATGGGGAATGCAGTAGGCGATACTCAACATTTAGCGAGCTCTATCGGAAGACAAAGTGCATACGCCTTAGTAGGCATTATATGTTTGCTTGTTTGTACTAATTTAAATTTTCAAAGATTATCAGTCAATATATATTGGGCTGGATATATCGTTGTTCTTGGCTTATTGATAATCACACGTTTTTTTGGTGAAGTTAATGGTGCATATGCATGGATTTATTTAGGAGCTGCATCAATTCAACCTTCTGAAATTGCAAAAGCATTCATGATTGCTTTTGGCGCAAAACTATTAAATGAAACCGATGAACAAAAATTGCTTGATAATATCAAAAAATATGCAGCATTTGCGTTAGTGTATGTTTTCATTATCGTGGGTTGGCAAAAAGATTTAGGTTCTGCTGTTGTCTTGGCGATTATTTGTTATTGCATTATATTAGTGCCTAGTGGCAAGTCGGTTAGAAAAATTCAATTACTGATGTTTCTAGGGATCTTTGTGGCTGTTGCTATAATGGTTTTTGCATTGTCGCCTATGTTCACAAATTTCTTAATGAATCATTCAAATAGTTATATGGTTGGAAGATTCTTAGCATCTGCAAATCCTTTTATGTATCAATATGATTATGGTTATCATTTGATTATGTCTTTAGCGTCTTTTGCAACTGGCGGAATGTTTGGCTTGGGATATGGAAACTCTATTCACAAATATATGAACTTCCCAAATCCTTCAAGCGATTTCATTTTACCCGTAATTGTTGAAGAAACTGGTTTTGTTGGTTTTAGTATATTGATGGTTTTCTATCTAGCTATTATCATCACTCTTGTTTCAAATACGTTTAAAGTTCAAAAAATAAGCGATCGTATTATTTTGTTAGGAACTTTCTTATATTTTGTTGTGCACTTTATCTTAAATGTTGGTGGAGTAAGCGGAATTATTCCTTTGACTGGAGTTCCTTTTTTACTAGTTAGTTCTGGTGGATCTTCAATGGCAATGTCTTTGGTAGCGTTAGGAATGTCACAACACGTAATGGCAAAGAATAAAAATGCGAATAATAGCGGGCAAATATAAAAAAACACCAATTAAAACTCTTGAGGGTGACGATATCACAAGACCTACAAGAGATATGGTCAAAGAGGCTTTATTTTCTAGTATTGAAATTTATTCTGATACTAAATTTTTAGATTTGTTTTCGGGAACTGGTTCTATTGGCCTAGAAGCATTGTCTAGAGGTTCAGAAGATGTTGTGTTCAATGATATTAATAAAAATGCAGTAAAAATAATTAAAGAGAATCTTGCCAAGGTAAAAGAGGATAGAATTGTATTTAATCTTGATTATCAAGACTGTTTGGCAAAATTAGAAGGACAAAAATTTGATTATATTTATTGTGATCCTCCATATAATTTTTTGTCTTATGAAGAGATATTCTTCTATGTTGATAAATATAAGCTTTTAAATAAAAAAGGTATAATGATTATGGAAGTTAGAAAAGATACCGATCTTAAAGACTCATACTTGAAAATGTCTTTATATAAAGAAAAAAGATATGGTATTAATAAGCTATATTATTATAGGTTAGGAGAGTAAAGATGATTAAAGCTATTTATCCTGGAACATTTGATCCAATAACAGTTGGACATTTAGATATTATACGTAGAGCAGCAAAAGTATATGATAGATTAGTTGTTGCCGTTATGGAAAACAGAAGTAAAAAATGCACATTTTCTGCTCAAGAGAGAAAAGAATTAATTGAGAAATGTGTAAAAGATTTACCAAACGTAAAAGTAGTTGTAGGTGAAGGTTTAACTGTTGAATATGCTGAAAAGATTGGCTGTAAAGTTATCGTAAGAGGCATTAGAGCCGTTACAGACTATGAATCTGAATTGGCTAATGCTACCGCAAATATGAGTTTGAATAATACAATAGAAACTTGTTTTTTAGTCGCAAAACCTGAGTTGTCATTCTTATCAAGTTCAATAACTAAAGAGATTGCTTCATTTGGTGGCGACATTTCAGCATATGTTCCAAAAGCTATATTAAAAGATGTATCTAAAAAACTATGCGTGAAGTAATGTTCTATTTAATTCAATGGACTTGGGGCTTACCACAAACTCTACTTGGATTATTTGTGTATATTAAATATCGTAATTGTAATCACTATAAGTATGAATGTTCCATAGCTACATTTTGGAATAGAAGAGGTGGAATATCGCTAGGAGCATTTATCTTTGCAAGAGATGAGAGATTACTTGCTCATGAATACGGGCACTGTATTCAATCGCTAATTTTAGGTCCTTTCTACTTATTGCTAGTAGGAATACCATCATATATATGGTGTAACCATCCATATTTCAGAAATAAGAGACATGAGAATAATATCCCATATGAAAGCCTATATTGTGAAAGATGGGCTACAAATATAGGAAGAAAATATAGTCTACAGGAGAAAATATGAAAATAAAAGCAACTTATCCAGTTATATTTGTTGATGATCCAAAAAAGACAATAGAATTCTATGAGAGATATTTTGGTTATCAAGTTTCGCACATCAATCAAGATATCTTAAATGATGATGTTGAATTTACTATGGATAATGGTAAAGATAGAATCTCAATTATTCAAACCAAGAAGGTTAATGATGCCACAGGCATTAAAGTGATTACTGATGATTTGTTAGAATGTCTAAGTGAACATCAAAAATATGGATATGAAATAATAGATGGTGGCAATAACGATACATCAAAAGCAATTTATCTAAAAGATAAAAACAAATACATCGTATTGATGAACCATATTAAGTAAGAGACGCTAGTCTCTTTTCCTTTACCTCAATTGACAACCTACCGATAGGTAGGTAAAATAATTTGGTAGTTATATTTGTTTTTTAACTACCAGATGAATATGAAAAATAATAATACTAAATTAGAAATTTTAGAAGTGGCATTGGATTTATTCTCGTCAAGAGGGTATGAAGCCACAAGTATGTCACAGATTGCTGAAAAACTAAATATACGAAAAGCTTCTTTATATGCTCATTACGAAAGCAAACAAGCTATTCTGGATGCTTTGATAGTTACTTTAACAAAGCAGTATGATGATAATTCCCTTTTTTCTAATAGTGATTATTCAAAAGTACAATCCGCAGACGAATTTATTGAAGTAGTTAAAAAACAAGTTAATTACATAGTTAATAGCCCCCAAATGAAAAAGGTTAGAAAACTGTTTACTATAGAACAATTTCGCAATGATACTTTTGCGAAGTTACAAAACAAGTATAGCTATGATAATGTTTTAAATTATGGTGTTAACTTATGTAAGTATCTGATTGAAAATGATGTTTTTATCGAAGCGGATCCTTTGGTTATTTCTGCAGAATTAATGTTTCCGATTTCAATGTGGATTAGTCTTTGCGATCGAGAACCACATAAATACAATGAAGTAATGGATCTTATAGATAAACATATTAAACAGTTTTATAAAGTTTATTCGAAGGAGCATATGAATGAAAAAATATGAATATTCTAACAAAGCGTTAATTGTTTTCTTTGTTTTAGTTGTTGCACTATCAACAGTAATTGATGTTTTATATTGCAAAGGCGTTGGTGACTATTTAGTTGCTTTTTTAATGTGGGTGCCAGCATTTAGCAGTTTAATAGCAAATGTTGTTAATTGTATTGAAAAGAATGAAAAATTTAGTTTTAAAACTTTTATATATCGCAATGGTTTTAATTTTACTAATCCATTATTCATTGCGATGGCTGTATTAATACCTTTTGTTTATTTATTTATTCCATACAGAATTTATTGGACAATGTATCCAAATAATTACGCCTATACTGGTGTGCCAATTACTATGGTATTAAGCGATTGTTTCTTATATACTGTTATATGCGTTGTTATGGGATTACTTACTGCGGCTGGAGAAGAAATAGGCTGGAGAGGATTCATGCTGCCAGCATTAAAAGAAAGATTTGGCGAAAATAAATCGTTAATTGTTTCAAGTTTGATTTGGTGCTTGTGGCATTTCCCACTATTGATATGGGGTGGCTATATGGAAGGAACACCACTATGGTATTCATTGATATCTTTTGTCCTATGTATTTTCCCAGTAGGAATAATATGTGGCTTGTTAAGAATAAAGAGTAATAGTATGTGGCCGTGCGCTTTCTTACATGCTGCGCACAACGCTTATGACCAATCAGTTTTCGCAATATTGACTAGAGGGGACAATAGAATGTTCTTCGTATCAGAAACAGGAATATTTACCATTATATGCGCTTGGACTGTTGTTTTTTTGATGTATTTAAAATACAAAAAGGACGAAAGATGAAACTTGTAAAACTTGATATCAAGTATAGGAAACAGTTAGAAGAAATGCTAGATGAATGGCTATCTTTTAATAAAGAGAATCCTAATTTTGATAAATCACCTTATGCAATTTTTAAAAACGATTATCATGATTTTGAAAATTACCTATCCAAATTAGAAATTAGTAAGCCTAGAGATGGTTTGGTTCCTGATTCAACATTTTTTCTATATGATGAAAAAAGAAATGTTTTTATCGGCGCAGCAAATATTAGACACTATTTGAATGAGAGTTTATTAAAAACGGGAGGTCATGTAGGTGATGGAATTAGGCCTAGCGAAAGAAGAAAAGGTTATGGAACTCTATTAGTAAAATTAGCTTTAGAAGAGTGCAAAAAAATAGGAATAGATAAAGTATTAATGACATGTAATAAAGATAATATTGGTTCTGCCAAAACAATTGTGAATAATGGTGGAGTCTTAGAAAATGAAGTAATCGATGAAAATGGTGTACTATTACAAAGATACTGGATTAGTTTAGATAAGTGACTGCTAGTAGAATGTTTAGAATGATTTTATAATTATATTAGTAAAACTATGCAGTTACTTTGATTGTGAAAGAGGGTAAATAAAAATGCTTAAGATAGAAAATTTAACTAAAAAATATGGAGAAATAAAGGCAGTAGATAATTTGAATCTTCATATTCAAAAAGGGGCGATTTATGGTTTCATTGGTCACAATGGAGCTGGTAAAACAACGACTTTAAAAAGTGTTGTAGGAATATTAAATTTTGATGAAGGCGAAATTTATATTGATGGAATTTCTATAAAAGATGATCCTATGACATGTAAGAAGAAAATCGCTTATATTCCTGATAATCCTGATTTATATGAATTTATGACAGGTTTCCAATATCTAAACTTTGTGTCTGATGTTTTCGAAGTTGAAACAGATGCTAGAAAAGAAAGAATTGAAAACTTGGCAAATACTTTTGAAATTAAGGATGCATTAAGCCAACCTATAACAACGTATTCACATGGTATGAAACAAAAGCTTGCTATCATTTCTGCTTGGATTCACGATCCACAATTAATTATTATGGATGAACCTTTTGTCGGATTAGATCCAAAGGCTGCTCACATCTTAAAAGAAATGATGAGAGAAATATGTGATAAGGGTGGAGCTATTTTCTTTTCAACACATGTATTAGAAGTTGTAGAAAAGTTATGTGACAAGGTTGCCATTATTAAAAATGGTATCCTAGTTAAATCTGGAACGACGGATGAAGTTAAGGGTGATGATTCACTTGAAGAAGTATTCTTAGAATTGGAGCAATAACAATGTTAAAAGCACTGACAATAAAACAATATTATGAATGTTTTAGAGGATACTTTATCAATAGCAAGACTGGTAAAGCTAAATCAAAATCAAGTATCATCTCAACTTTTGTATTCTTTGGTATTGCTATGTCTATTTTGGGTTTGTGTTTTTTTGGTTTAGCTTCAAATTCTGCAGCGATACTTTCAACTGATTATAATTGGTTATATTATTCATTATTCGGAATTACTACAATCGGTTTAGGCACATTTGCTAGCGTATTTAGTACATCTAAATCTCTATTCGATGCAAAGGATAATGATTTGCTTTTATCAATGCCTATTAAAGTTAATGATATCTTATTGAGCCGTATTTCTTTGGTTTATGGATTGAGTTTGCTTTATTCTTCTGTAGCATGGATTCCAATCTGCATTTATCCATTTACTATCTCAGGTTTCAATTTATTTACTTTTATCTTAGACATTCTTCTTTTATTTGTGTTATCTTTATTCACTAGTGTTTTATCATGTGCTGTTGGATATGTAGTCGCCGCCATTTCTAGGAAAGTTAAAAACAAAGGGCTAATTACAACTTTTATTTCTTTAGCATTCTTAGGCATTTACTATTATTTTAGTTTCAGATTTTCATCTATCATTGAAGGCGTTGTAATAAATAGTAGTAATATCGCCGATAAAATAAGCACTTGGTTTTTCGTTTTTTACGAATTAGGTTTAGCCGCATCTGGAAAGATTGTATCCTTTATAATTTTCACTATTATATGTTTTGCATTGGCGTTTGCTTGTTACTATATATTGCATAAATCTTTTACAAAGATTGCTACACATTCTGGTACAGAATCTAGTGCTAAAAAGGAAATAGTATATACAAGAAAAAGAAGTTCCGCTAAAGCTTTATTTAATAAAGAATTTCGTCGCTTTATTTCAACACCAATATATTTATTAAATTGTGGTTTAGGTGTAGTCTTTGTTATTGGTTTTGCTATTTATGCTTTGATTAAAGCTAAAGATATTAATTCTATTGTTGAACCTTTATCTGAAGTATTTCCAATTATCAATGATATTATTCCTTTAGCTATCGTCATGATAATATGCTTAGTTTTGGTAATAAACGCTATTGCCGTTCCATCTATTGCTTTAGAAGGAAAGAACCTATGGATATTACAATCTTTGCCTATTGATTCAATTGAGATATTAAGTGCTAAAAGACGTGTACAAGAATATTTCAATTCTATTCCTGCTGTAATTTCAGCAGTCTTGATTTGTATTGCTTTGAAGCTCGATATGTTTGTTTCGATGATGGCTGTTGTCAATATCGTATTATTTACTCAATTATCTTCTTATATAGCAATTTTTATAGGTTTAATAAATCCGAACTTTACATGGACAAGTGAAACTCAACCTATTAAATCGAATCTGTATGTAATATTGCACTGGGCTATTTGTTTAGTTCTGTTGGCTTTATTACTAGGACCATATTATTTTGTTTATGAAACAATGGACGCATATGATTATTTAGAAATTACAATAATTGTCCAGGCATTGCTGATAATTGTATCAAGAAAAATAATGGAAACTTGGGCCGTCAGCAAGTTCGAGGAACTATAGAAATAATTTAAGAATACGCATTAAGCGTATTTTTAATTGTTCAAGGCGTGTCAAATGACAAGGGATAGGCTATTTGATAAAATGTATGTAGAGAGGTTGATGTATGAAATTAATAAAGAATGTAATGATATCTATGTTAACTGTATTTATGCTTTTTACAAGTGTTGGATATGGTCGTGCAGTAGTTGCGGAAGAAAATGAAGAAACAACTATTATTGAGGAAAACGAAAAAGAAACTATCTCTGAAGGTAATGAGCAATTGGCTATTCCTGAAAGGAATGAAGAACTAGTTACTTTAGAAAAAAACGATGAAGATTTAGAAAGAGAAATAGAAGAAGCATTATATGGAATTCAAAGTGGCGAGCCATTTCCTATTCCTACCGATTATTTAAAGAAAGTTACTGATATTTCTAATACGTTCATTGGCGCTTTTGGTAAAAAAGGTGCTGAATATTTTACCAAAATGACCTCTGGTATAGTTGGAATCTATTCTTTATCTATGGATATCTTACAAAGCGTCGGTGCTTTTGGTATGACTGATGAAGAAAAAAATCGTGAAGCACTTAATAATAGACTAAATGCAATAGATTCAAAACTTGATGAAATTGATAAGAAGGTCGATTCTTTACAGAATACATTAAATGAAGCTATTAAAGCAATCGACGAAGAATTAAAGACTATTTCAGTAAAATTGGACAAAGAAAATATTACTGCTGTTGCAAATATTGCTACAACATTAAAAAATGAAATGAACAATTACGATGCAACTTTAACTAGTCAGATTCATACTTGGTACGAAAACGAAAACATTGGAGATTATCTTACTACTACTAAGTTATATGTTGTAAGTGTTCCTGAAACAAAAGCAAGTGATTCAGGTGATGTAAAAATTAAAGTTCAAAAAGATCTAATGGTTGATGAAATCGACAACTATACTATTGATCATCTTGATGATGGTGATGATGGATGGGACCCAGAAAAAAAGGAAGAAATAGTTGAGAGTATTTTTACAGCTATTTTTGATTCAATGATTGAAGATGAAGCTAAAACTGGAGAAGGCTATCTGCACGATTGGATTAAAGGATATGATTCTAGTTTTGAGGATTGGACTTCTTATGACAAAAAAGATGAAATTAGAAAAGTATTTGCGGACGCAGGCTTATTGTCATTAAGCATAAGAGCTGCTAAAAATATTGCTACTGCAAAAAGCTCAGGTGCTACAACTTATGTAGCAGGATTAATTGATAATTTCGCAAAATATACTAATTATTTATCTGAAAGCGAAGGAAGATATACATCTCCTTTACGTAGCCAATACAATATCTATTCTGCATTAAACGCTTTCCAAGGCGATTTAAAGTTAAAACTTACATATAAGACAAAAGATGAGTCTGGTAAAGAAATTGAAAAAGAATTAGATACAAACTTAGCAGATTTAGCTATGAAAAACTATGTTGGTGAATTGGGTGATCTTGGAACATTTGTAGGTATCATGGCTAAGGCTAGTGGCAACTATGGTGAAGAAACAGACATGAGAAAACTAGTATATATCCCATGGGCTGCTGCTGAAGATAAATTAATTAAAACTTATGAGGAATTCTATCATTTAGATCAAAATAAAAAAGAAATAGATAATTATTGTTATATTACAAATAACATTCTTGATTATAAGACTGGAACATTGCATGGCATTGTAGATATGAAATTCTATGCATGGGAAAATGGATTTGGTACAGATATTAAATCATATCGTGATACCTATATGAGAGAAGACTGGACATTCAGTTTGCCTAATCAAGTAATGGTAAGCAACACAAATCTAAGTTTAATTAATGCTTATTATTCTAAGATTGGCGGTGGCGAAACCTTTGCTGATTATTTGAATAATAGAGGAGTTAAAGCAGGTAAAGAAGGCGTTCCTGCTACTGTTGTAACTAATTTCATAGGAGGAAGAGATTTCTCTAGCGACGATAAAGTTTCAATGTTTATCAAGAACTGTCATAATAATCCAGATAAATTTAAGGGCAAAGATTATTTAAAAGGCGATGTTACAACTGTTACTTCTTCTAGTAGCCATTTTAAGGTAAGAAGAAAAGCTGTAGCCGATGTATTTGATTTAGATACATGCACTGCAACTAATTCTAAACGTCTTGGTGCTTTAGCATCTTTCTATGAGAGATACACATTTAAAGATGATTTGGTTGTATTCTGGGATGCAGAATATTATAATCCTCAAAATGTAGATGAAAGAAAAGCATTAGCAGAAAAAGAAAAGAATTTCTATTATCGTGATCGTTGGGACAAACCATCAGATGATGAGGAAAGATATACTAGTTCTGTAACTTATAATCGTGTATTTGGTTCTATATTATGTAGGCCTTTAGGTTCCGATGAAGATTACTATAAGGGAATCAATGTTGTTAATCCATCTAATCAAGCAAGGTTTGATTTGTTTAATCTTGATAGTTTATCAACAGCATTTAGCGAAGAAGAGAAAAAAGCTATCAAAGAATGGGCTAATACTATTTCTGAAGTAGAGAGCACATTAGACAAAACTGCCTCAAAAGTGGGTGTTGATTATCAAGTATACTTTGATGAAACAACAGTTAATGGTTTATCTTTCAAAACATACGAGAAAATATACGGATATTTACAAGATTCTAAAGTTGTAAATATGCTTGCGGATGATATAAAAACATATTCTCAAACAATAAGAAATAACATGAAAAGCAATCAAGAATTATATAACTTAGATTATGATGATGCTGATGTTTTGAGAATAACTAAAGATGCAATAAAGAATGTATTAAATTGCGTAGTCGTGGACAAATTTGCTACTCCAAATCGTAAAGATCATAAGAACATTTATGATATGAGCACTGGTAAACTGTACGTATGGAATGATAATAAACATAGATACACAGAGTTTGATGCGAGTGATGATGTAATAATCAAACGTGATAAATATGGTCGTATCAAAAAAACTAAACAAGAAACACCAACATTTGTGCAAGGTGACTTGCCAACATCAAAAACGAGATTATCTATCAAACTTATTTCAAATACAACTTTAGCATTTGAAATTAAGAATAATGGTGGAGAAATCGACTATGAAGTAAAACCTGTTTATCATTTTGTTCCTGTGATAATTTGGGATGATGGTTCAAATGCAGAAAGAAGATTTGAAATTCCTGAATCGGTTCTATCTTTGATGGATATTGTGAAAGATAAAGAAATAAAGATTGCTGTTCCAGTGATTGAAAGTGATAAGAAAGATGATAAAGCAAATGTGGCTCAATATTTCGATATTGAACAAGTTGATAGTCCTGCATTAGAAGGAGTATTTAAGATACATGGTTTTGGAACTAATAGATATGTATTAGTTAATCCTACTGATAACGGACCATTTGTAGTTTTAAATGCTTATCATAAACACAATGGTGATTATTCGGCTCCAAGCACTGGAATTGAATAATAAATATATAATCAATAATTGTAATAAGCGTCGTCACATTGTTGATGACGCTTTTCATTTGCACATTAATTGAGTGAAAAACCGTACAGAAACTGGAAATACATTTCCCGCATAACAGTAAAGATGATATTTTAGCATATATTAGATGAAAAAGAGCGTACCTAAATCGGAAATTGATTGTATTATCCAAACTTAATCTGAAACCACACAGCGACATTTCGCTCCATTCAAGAACAAAATTCCTAACTTAACATGAAACAGATTACATATTTTTAGTTTATAGCTCAAAATTCACCTAACTTAACATGAAACAAAAATGCATAAATTATTTTATAGGTTAAAAAAGAACTAACTTAATGTGAAACAGGAAAGTCGAATGACTTTAGAGGAACTTAAAATACTATATCCTAAAAGCAAAATTGAAGAAACCAAATCGGGTTTTAGATTTTATCCAAATGTAAAAAGTTGCATTGAAACTAGCTTGCATGATGATTGTTTGGTTATCGAAGGGCCAAACGGAAAGCTAAATTTTACAATTCCTTCAGATGATAAAGAAGATTTGGAAACTAAAATGAAAAGTGTATTACTTTGTGATGGAATTGAGGTCATCATCAGTCAAGAACAAATAGATGATTTTATCGAAACGTTATTTAAAGGCTTATAAGTGGATTATGCCCACTTTTTATTATGCGGTAACTTTGGTTACCGCTAATCTCAGGCTTGAGTTAAGGACTTCTTGATTTTATGTAGGAAAACATAAAGAATCACATTTATAAAGAATATGTCTAAGTCTTTTTTAAAGAATTAATAGAATCTATATACCTTTTTACTTACTCTTTCGTATACATTATTAAATATATAAAATATTATTAAGAGAAAGAGAGAAATCTAATTATGATAGAAAATAAAGTTGAATTAGAAGATAAAGAATTAAGAAAAGTTGCTGGTGGAAATAATGATACGAATTCTTTTTCATTTAGAGTTACTATTAATGAAAAAATCAAAATAAATGATACTCAATATTGTAAACTTATTAATCAAGGTGGTGAATTCTTATACACTGATGATCCAAACAAAAGCATTCGTGTTAGCATTAATTCAATTACAACAGGAAAGGTTGTAATGACTACCAACAAAACTGCCAAATACTTAAAAGATTGTAGAGATACTTATGGCAATATAGTTTAATACATTCTAAGACAGCTAAGACAAATGACTATTCATTATAATTTATAAATATATTAGTAATTTTTATACAACTATCAAAAGTAAATTAATTGTTGAATGAGTTTGATAGATGAATATATCGAACTCATTTTTTCTTGAATCATTATACTTTTACTACATAATTACGTATAAAATTATAGGTAATAGAGGAGATTATAATTATGGCAAAAACTCAAGAAGAATTAAATCAATTAAAAGAAGAATATGAAACATTAACAAATAAACTAAAAGAACTAACTGAAGACGAGTTAAAACAGGTTGCTGGCGGTGTTACTTATGATGATGCAAAAAGTGGAATTACTATGTTTCATGAAGGAGATTGTTTCATTAATATTAATTATCCTAATGAACCTTATTATGTTCCACGTGATCAACCTGCACCATCTAAATATGATTTCGTTTACTTAGCTTCTTATACAGCATATAGGAATGAATGGACTATAGTACCAATAATGTATTATTTATTTGATTTAGAAGATGGTATTTATGTATATCATCCTGAACTTAATAATGTCAATTACAATAAACAAAAATAAGGAAAAATAGTATGGCAAAAACTCAAGAAGAATTGAACCAATTAAAAAAAGAATACGAAACATTAACAAATAAACTAAAAGAACTATCTGGAGATGAACTAGGATATGTAACAGGTGGTAATTTTGGTATGGTAACGTATCAATGTGACATTGATTGCAATTTGAATCCTGATACATGTTCTGCTAAAAAAACCACTGGACGTTGTCCAAAAGAAGGAATATAGCTAGTAAATAGTGGAAGTTCGTATATATAAATGAAATATATTAAAGTTAACTTAATGGAGGTAATAAACTATGTCAGAAGAAAACAAAATAACTGTAACAAAAGAAGAAGAATTAGAAAAAGTCAATGGTGGATTAGGTAGAGATGAAAAAAAGCAAATATTTAATTTAACGGCAGGTTATTATTTTGACTCTAATCGTTATATATATTTACCAAACAACTGTTCTGGAATTGGAGCAACTGCTGTTAGTGTTATTGTGTATATATTGCAATCTGATGGTTATTTACATAGAGATAATGCACGTTCATTTTCAACTTTCGCTGCTGTAGCAAAAATGCAAAAACTTTCACCAGAAGATGTGCCTCCTATTTCTGGACAATAAATTATTCATTCTTAAACGCAGATAAAAGCTAGAAGTATTAATCTTGGGTCGGAATCCGACCCAAGAATTTTGTTACTGTATTCGCACCACTATTTAAGTAATTCTCCCAAAGAATTAGCTTTTTGAAGAATATATGTAACTCTTTTTTAAAAATAATAGATATTTGCCTTACCTTTCACACTTATTTAGACAAAATATAGTTTTTGAAGTTTTAGCTATTATAGTGGCTAAAACTTTTATTTTTGAATTGTTTAATATGCGACTTTTCATAGTTATTATGACATATTTTATTTTTT
>JAGHUL010000040.1 GCA_018064825.1 Candidatus Colivicinus equi | reverse complement strand
GGATCAGAACCAGCAATTATCTTTACTATAGTCACCAGTATCATCGTTGCTTTGATGAGTGTAATAAGCCCTGGTTTTTCAAAAATATTTATTGATAGATTGTTGACACAAAGAAATCCTGAATGGACAGAACCGTTCTTAATTTTCTTGACAGTTTTTGCTTTGATAAAAGTTCTTATGTCTATAATTCAAGTTGACTATTCAAAGATTATTAACGGTAAGATGTCAGCAGTAGGAAGCACTTCTTATATGTGGAAGGTCCTACAATTACCTATTGATTTCTTCTCACAAAGAATGGCTGGTGATATTCAATCGCGTCAATACGTAAACGCATCAATCGCTAATACGTTGATTAATATCTTGGCACCTATTGGTATCGATGCGATTATGTTAGTAGTTTATTTGATAGTTATGCTTAGATATAATGTCGCATTGACAATTGTTGGTATAACAGCTTTGACTATCAATATGCTTATGTCTAGATATATTTCAGCAAAGAGAATTAATTTAACACGTGTCACATTAAGAGACCAAGCTAAATTGTCTTCAACTACTGTTTCTGGAATTGAAATGATAGAAACAATTAAATCAGCTGGTGCTGAAAATGGCTTCTTTGCGAAATGGTCAGGATATCAAGCAAGTGTTAATTCACAAGAAGTTAAATTCTCTAGACAAGAAAAATATCTAAATCTATTCCCAAGTTTTATTAATACTTTAGCAAATAATACGGTACTGATTTTTGGTATTTATCTAACTATCAATGGTGAATTTACACTAGGTATGATTAACGCTTTCTCTGGTTACTTAGGTTCATTCATGTCACCAGCATTATCAATCATTTCAGCAGGGCAATCTATTCAAGAAATGCGTACTGAGATGGAAAGAGTTGATGACGTTATGGATTATCCTTGCGACAACATCTTCAAGAAAGATGAAGAAGGCGATGACTATGCAAAATTATCTGGTAATGTTGAAATCAAGAATTTATCTTTTGGTTATTCGAAACTAGCTGATCCATTCATTGTTGATTTTAATATGAAACTTGAACCAGGAAAATCTGTTGCTTTAGTTGGTGGCTCTGGATGCGGTAAATCAACAATGTCAAAACTAATATCTGGTCTACAAAAACCATGGGGTGGCGAGATATTATTTGATGGTAAACCTACAACACAAATAAATAAAAGCGTTTTCGTTTCAAGTCTAGCTGTTGTTGACCAAGATATCATTTTATTTGAAGACACAATTGAAAATAACATCAAAATGTGGGATGACTCAATCGAGGATTTTGAAATGATACTTGCCGCAAGAGACGCACAAATTCATGATGACATTATGGAAAGACCAGGTGGCTATCAATACAAGATTATTGAAGGTGGTAAAGATTTCTCAGGTGGACAAAGACAGCGTTTAGAAATTGCGAGAGTATTGGCTCAAGACCCTACAATAATCATCTTAGATGAAGCTACAAGTGCTTTAGACGCTTTAACAGAATATGAAGTTGTAAAAGCAATTAAGAATAGAGGCATATCATGTATTGTTGTTGCCCATCGTTTATCAACTATTAAGAACTGTGATGAAATAATCGTCATGGACAAAGGAAGAATTATCGATCGTGGAACACATAAAGAATTGATGCAAACAAGTGAGTTATATCAAAAACTTGTTGTAAATGAATAGAGGCTAAAATGGGTTGGTTTGTTGAACAAGTAGAGTATCGTAAAAAAAGAGATGACGAGAATTTCTCGGATGCCTTTTTAAGTGTTGCTGGCTCAATTATTGGCCGAAAGCTTATTAGAAACATCGAAGAAAAGAAAGTAATCGAATCAGCACTTCATGAAATATTGAAATATTATCAATACGATGTGAAGCCTTTTGAGATGCCAGATGAAATCGAAGAGTTTGAAGATCAAATTAATTACTGTATGCGTCCATATGGCGTTATGCATAGAGAAATAGAATTAGATGCCGATTGGAATAAATGCTCGTTTGGTGCAATGCTTGGAACTTTAAAAGATGGCACACTAATACCTTTGATTCCACGCAAAATTTTTGGCTACAAGTATTATGACTACAATCAAGACAAATATATAAATGTAAATAGAAAAACAGTTAAGAATATTGATAAAAGAGCAATTTGTTTTTATAAACCTCTTCCAACAAAGAAACTTACAATTTCAGATTTGATTAAGTTTATGTTCTCTATCTTAACAACATCAGACATCATTCTATATTTATTCACAATGTTATTAGCCACTTTGTTAGGAATGGTTTCTCCTATCATTACAAAGTTGTTATTCTCTGATGTTGTTGAATCTGAATCAATGAGATTATTAGTATCAATCTCTATCTTTATGGTTTGTAATTCTATCAGTACATTGTTGTTCTCAACATTCCAAGGAATGATTTCCCAAAGAGTAAGTACTAAGCAAAATGTCATCGTTCAAGCTGCTGTAATGAATAGAATTATTTCTTTACCACCAAGATTCTTTAAAGATTATGGTTCAGGTGAATTATCTTCTAGAGCAAGTTATGTTCAACAATTATGCAATATCATTTTTAATAACATTGCTACTTCAAGTATCACTTCAATATTCTCACTAATCTATATAGGACAAATATTCTCATTTGCACCTGCATTAGTTGTACCATCTATTATCGTAACTTTAATTACTATCATCATTTCGCTAGTTACTACTTATGTTCAAATTAAAGTATCAAAAGAATCCATGATGATTTCTACCAAGGAATCAGGTATGTCTTATGCCATGATTACTGGTATTCAAAAGATTAAACTAAGTGGTGCTGAGAAACGTATGTTCTCTAGATGGGCCAAGTTATATTCTCAAGGCCAAATGTTGATTAACTATCCGCCAAAGATTGTTAGATATGGTGGTGTTATTACTACGGCTATTTCTTTGTTCAGTGAAATCGTATTATATTACATTGCCATTAAATCACAAGTTTCAGTAGCTGATTACTATGCATTCAATGCATCATATGGTATGGTTTCTGGAGCATTTGCATCATTTGCTTCAATCGCTATTACGTTGGCTGATATTAAACCTATTTTGGATATGGCAAAACCAATTTTAGAAGCAGAACCTGAAGTATCTGATTCAAAAGAAATAATTACATCAGTATCAGGCAATATTGAATTAAGTAATATTTCATTCAAATATAATGATGACGGACCATTAATAATTGATAACTTATCATTAAAGATTAAAGCGGGAGAATATGTGGCTATCGTTGGATCTACGGGCTGTGGTAAATCAACGCTATTGAGATTACTATTAGGATTTGAAAAACCAACTAAAGGTATTGTTTATTATGACCAAAGAGACATTAATAGAATAGACTTGCAATCACTTCGTCGTAAGATTGGTGTTGTTATGCAAGA
>JAGHUL010000022.1 GCA_018064825.1 Candidatus Colivicinus equi | reverse complement strand
ACCAATGACACCCTTGATATTGGCTAATGGTTCGTTAAGGCACTAACGCCCATAAGAGACTTTCACTCTCGAGATATATGCCATGCCTGGCACACAAATAACGGGCTTCAATATGAAGTCCGTTTTATTAATACTTAATCAAACAAATCTGAAGGAATAGGATCGCTAATCTTTTCTAGTAAAGTTTCAGGATTAGCTAAGATATACTTCACTATACGCAAAGATTTCGCAAAGTAGAAACCATCTGCTATTCTTTCATCAATTGTGAAAGTCATCGGTAAAGTATCTTTGCCAGTTAAATGATTAGTTTCCATCTTACCGATTGTTACCATCATTGAACAAGTACCATAATTACTCAAATGATGATAACAAGAAGCTGACTTGATAGAACCTAAATTAGAAAGTAAACAAGTTGAGTAATTTGGATCACCCTTCTTAAGAGATTCTGGAACAATACCATGGTATTCTAATCTTCTAACAATAAAGAAGATTAATTCTAAGATTGGTCGAGGTAGTTTTCCAACGAACTCCATTGTCTTATCTAAGTCATTAGTTCCAGAAGTTCTTGCCTTATCAACATCACCTAAAATGATACGTGAGATGTCATCAAGATTCATATCTGGTAAAACTTTTAAAAACATTAATGTTTCTACAGCTTCATCAGAAAAATGTTGCTTCGCAACAAATGATAAAGTAATATCTTTTCTTTGGTAATATCTTCTACCAGAAATAAATATATTTAATTTATTACGATGGTATATGGTTCTTGAAAAAGCCGTACATACACAATGGAACAATTTGATATTATCTCCTTGTTTTTTTCTTTTCTTAATGTACTTATTTAGTTCTGTTACATCAAAATATTCTGTAATTGATACTTCTGATTCTGTCCTTTTTGGCATTATATACGGAACTATAGAATGGAATGGATCAGGATCTTTTAATAATACTCCGTCTTTTCTGTCTCTCATAAAGTTACCTACTTGTTATTTATATAATTCAAATAATCCTTCATCTTCATACGTGGTTTGAATTCATCTT
Source organism: Candidatus Colivicinus equi (assembly GCA_018064825.1). Classification (GTDB taxonomy): domain Bacteria; phylum Bacillota_I; class Bacilli_A; order Erysipelotrichales; family Erysipelotrichaceae; genus Colivicinus; species Colivicinus equi. The sequence goes on along the minus strand of JAGHUL010000022.1, from coordinate 2,984 downwards.
TAATTTTCTTGCAAATCTTTGCATCAGACAATAGGTCGTTGATGCTATCTACTACTAACATTGCAGTTTCTAGATAAACTCTTTCTTCATCTACTATTTGAACATCTTTACTGTGAGCGTTGCCTACAAAACCACCATAGCCAAATTCAATACAAGGTTTAAAGATAGACATGTCACCATTGTCACTAGCCGCAATTGTACCGTTACCAGAGATAATATCTTCAGGCTTACAATACTTAAGCATATTGCGATAAATTACGCTATTAACATTCTTGTCTTGAATGAATGGCAAATAGCCAGGTTTTGTCTTAATCTTACATGTACCACCAATTGCTTTGGCGCAACATTTTGCGGCATTATCGACCTTCTTAGCTACATCAATCAAGGCATCCGTATCCATACTACGTACATAGCATTCATAAACTACTTTTTCAGGAATCGAGTTTACAGTTTGGCCACCTTCTTTGATGATACCGTGAACTCTAACTAAATCTTTATCAACAAATGTCTCTCTTAACATGTTGACAGCATTATCAAATAAAACAAATTCGTTTAATGCATTAATACCCTTATCAGGACAAACAGCTGCATGTGCTGCATGACCATTAAATGTAATCTCTTTATAGACAAAACCACCTAATGTGCCAGCAACTGAGAAATGATAATTTGCTTCAGACATCATATGAAGATGAATAAACATATCTACATCGTCAAATAAACCGCTTGTAAGCATGTTTATCTTACCGCCATAGTATTTTATCTTTCCTTGCTTAATTAACTTGTCACGGTACTCTAAATCCGTATATTCTTCACTAGGCGTAAAGAATAGCGTAACTTTGCCTTTTTTAATACCTTGTTTACTTAAAGCAATAAAGGCACTAATTAAACTAGCACATTGTGTAGAATGTCCACATGAATGGGCAGCATTCTTATCGTTCTTGTTTGCGCAAGGATGGCCTAGAGTAGGAATAGCATCTAATTCAGCAATCAAGCCAATATGAGGATGACCCTTTCCTAAACTAATCGAAAAACCTGTCTCAAAGAATTCTTGTTCAATCTCTAGATTATGTTTCTTAAAATAATCAACAATAATCTTCTTTGTTTCAAATTCTTTATAACCAAGTTCAGGCGTCTCAAATAATTTCTTACCTAGAGCGTAAGTCTCTAATTTATGATCTTTTAAATATTTAATTGCATCCATTTCTCTACCTCACATACTATGACAAAGAAGTGCTTTCGCACTTCTTATTTTATTAAACTACTTAACAGTGATAATCTTCATAAAGTTGGCACTACCTTCACCTGTAGGATAACCAGCAGACAAGATAATTTGTTGACCAACCTTGATACCATATGCTTTAACAATACTAGAAGCAAGTTCATCGTCATTAGTCATATCATTTTGAACATATGACATGATTGGATAAACACCCCAATAAGCTTCAAGTTTACCTTGAGTAGACTTAGTGAAAGTTACAGCAAAAATTGGAACTGGAGGACGATATTTAGAAACTCTTCTTGCGGTAGTTCCTCCTTGAGTAAATACAACGATTGCGGCAATATCTAATGTCAATGTTGCATCGGCAATAGCAATACCAATTGCATCTTGAATTGTCTTATTATTAGTTGTCTTTGCATGTTCTAGATTTTCTCTATAAGGGATAATCTTTTCTGTTTCAGCTGCAATTCTAGCCATTGTATGAACAGCTTCAACTGGATAGCCACCTGCTGCTGTTTCTGCTGAAAGCATAACACCATCTGAACCATCTAATACAGCATTAGAAACATCAGATGCTTCTGCTCTAGTACATCTAGGATTAGCAGTCATCGAATCTAACATATGGGTAGCAGTAATAACAGCTTTACCATACTTATTCGCAACTTGAATAATCTTCTTTTGGTAAATAGGAACTAACTCTGTAGAAATTTCAACACCTAAGTCACCTCTAGCAACCATGACGCCATCAGCAGCTTCACAAATTGCTTCTAGATTATCAAAACCTTCTTGGTTTTCAATCTTGGCAATAATCTGAATCTTAGGTTTACCCATTTCAGTAATAATCTTTCTTATTGCATAGACATCTTCAGGTCTTCTTACAAAACTAGCAGCGATGAAATCAACATCATTTAAACAACCAAATCTAATATCATCATCATCTTTTAATGATATAAAAGGCATTGATAATTTAACACCAGGAACGTTACATCCCTTATTAGTAGCTAAAGGTCCATTAACCTCTACTCTACATCTCATTTCATTACCATCATTAGATAAAACAGTAAGTTTTTGTTTACCATCATTAACTAAGATATAATCATCAACTTTAATATCATCAAATAATTCTTTACATCTAATAGTAAAACGATCATGAGTACCTTCAATATCTTCTTTTTGAATAGTTACTTCATCACCAATCTTATATTGTTCAACATCATTTTTAAACTTGCCAAGTCTAATTTCTGGACCCTTTGTATCTAACATGATACCTAGGTTAACACCATTTTCTTTTTCAACTTTTCTTACTAATTCGATTCTCTTTAAATGGTCTTCATGAGTACCATGAGAAAAGTTAAGTCTAACGATGTTCATACCCTCTTTAGCCATTCTAAGAATGGTGTCGTAGTTGTCGCTAGATGGACCAAGTGTACAAACAATCTTTGTCTTCTTATTGATCATATATTCTCTCCTTTTATTATTTAAAGATATTAGTTATCTTATCTTTAATTGTATCTTTTTTGTTATCATTAATGAACTTTATTAAATCATCATAAACTTCTTCAGCTTTAGTATAGCCATGATAATAACTAAGTGACAATTTTGATGTATCTTTTTCAAGTCTACCTGTTTCTGGTAGGGTAGGTCTAATTAAGAATGACTTACCATTTTCAACCTGTTTCTCTATATAAGATATTTCATCAACATACATATCTTTACGATTAACTAAGGCTTCATAGAAATTAGGATACTTCTTCGCAAACAATCT
>JAGHUL010000042.1 GCA_018064825.1 Candidatus Colivicinus equi | reverse complement strand
AAATACACTCAAGGAGCTAAATATGTAGATGATTCTATTCGTTTTTCTACTATCCCTAATGGTGTTACTATAACAATAATTGGTCATGATGATGAGTTTGTTTTTTATAACGAGTAAAAAACAAAAAAGGAAAATAAATATTTATGGCAAAAACACAAGAAGAATTAAATCAATTAAAACAAGAATACGAAACATTAAATAATAAGATTGCAGAATTAACAGATGACGAACTGGAGCTAGTCTCTGGTGGATCAGCGTTAGAACCACGTGAAGTGGAAGTGGATTAGAAGAATAAGCCGTTTTTAAAAGATTAATTATAATAGAAAACTCAGTTCATGATGATGAACTGAGTTTTTATGTTATACATTCTTTTATTGATTAGATTATTTACTGAATCAAACTAAAGATTATTATTAACTCCAGAAATATTTCAAGTCATCTAATGTCATCCAAGTATCTTCCGTTAGATAAACTTGATAATTTGAACGCATATATTCTAATTTCAAATGGAAAGGATTAAATCTAGAATCATCGATTTCTTCTATAGTAAGTCTAATATGAGCGCTACCACCTGGATAATCATAAATATGGCTATCACCTTTGTTAAAGCCTTGGAGTGTTGATACGTTTGCTCCTCCGGATACTTTATTTAATTCTTCATCTGTTAATTGTTTTTGTGTCATAATGTTCTCCTCTATTCATATTTTATAACATTCATATTTATATACGAAAGTATTATAAAAAAGGATAATAATTATAGAGAATATATCGAACTCTTTTTCAAAGTTTAATAGATATTTGTATACTTTTAACTTTTCCGTAATTTCCAATATAGCAGCCATAATTTCCTCCTTATATATATTTATTCTTAAAAAATGTTGAAATTCTTAAAAAAATAAATAAAATATCTTTTGGGTCGGAAACCGACCCAAAGATTTTGTTTCAAATACAGTTTGTGTTTTTTAGCAATTTTATTAAATTTTTAACACTTCTGTTTCACATATAGTTTGTTGAAATGATGAAAAAATCCTTATTTTCTTTTAAAAAAACACCACTCGTTTCATTTTGAGTTTGTGCGTTTCAAATATAGTTGTGGTAGAACAAAAACAAAATATAGCAGCCATAATTTATCCTAGATTTAGCACTTATATGTTGACAGTGCTAAATAGTTGTTGTACTATATTAGCAGTAGGAAGTTTAGAGTGCTAAAAAAGGAGGCGAGGATATGACATTAACTGTTAGAATGATAGACATCCTAAAAGCTATCGTTGATGAGTTTGTCGCTACTGCAGAACCAGTTGGTTCAAAGACATTAGTAGATAAATATAAGTTGCCATATTCTAGCGCAACTATTAGAAACGATATGGCAGTTCTAGAAACTATGGGATATCTAGAGAAACCACATACTTCCGCTGGTCGTATTCCTTCAAATAAAGGTTATCAATATTATTGTGAACATTTATTAAAGAAGGATATGGATGAAGAAGTTAAACTTGCTTTAACTAGTATCTTCGATAATCGAAACATGAATATAGAAGATGCCATCAAGGAATGCTGCAAAATTGTCTCAGATATGACTAATTTGGCTTCCGGTATGTTAGGACCTGATGCTAAGAAACAATGTCTAGAACATATTAGAGTATTCCAAATTGATCCAAAAACAGCTGTATGTGTATTTATTACAAATACTGGCTATACGGAAAACAAGACCTTCAATTTCCCTCAAGAAGTATCGATAGAAGATATTCAAACTTGTACTGATATCTTGAATGATCGTCTTAGAGGAACGCCTATATGCGATTTATCAGAGAAATTAGAACAACTAAAACCAGTTCTGAATAAATCGGTAAGAAGATTTGAGATGTTGTTTAATGCATTTGCGGGAGCATTTGTGAAATTTGCTTCAGAGACATTATATTTCGATGGAACGTCAAATATGATGTATCAACCAGAATATGCAGACATTGAAAAATTGAAAGAGATGACAAAATTCTTTGATGATTCGAAAATGTTTAGACGTTTAGTGGATCATGAACTTCAAGAAAACAATGTCATTGCTAAAACACCAATGGGTACCGAATTAGTATGGAAAGATGATATTGCGATAATATCGAATGAAATAAAAATTGGTAAAGGCAATGAGGACAACGCAAGATTGATGGTAGTTGGTCCAAGACGTATGGAATATTCAAGAGTAGTTAATTTATTAGACTTTATCTGTAAAGAAATTGAAGATATGTTTAATTAGAAGGGACAATATGAAAAAAGATAAAAAGAAAGAAATAGAAAAAGAAGAAAAGCTAGAAGAAATTCAAGGCGAAGCGATTGAGGAAGAAGAAATAGTTGAAGACATCAACGAAGAAGATGAATTTGATAAGTTAAAAAAAGAAGTTGAAAAATTAAAAAATGATTATGCTAGAGCATATGCTGATACTGAAAATCTTAAGAAAAGATTGATGAATGAAGCTGAACAAACAAGAAAATATCGTATTCAAAGCTTTGGCAAAGAAGTATTACCGGTTATAGACAATCTAGAAAGAGCCTTAAAAACAAAAGTTTGTAAGGAAGATGAAGGTTTCTATAAAGGAGTTGAGATGACTTACAATCAATTGATTAATGCATTAAAAAATGAAGGAATTGAAGAAATTGATTGTTTAAATAAACCGTTTGATGCAAACTTGCAACAAGCACTTATGCAAGAAAAGAAAGAGGGCGTTGAACCGGGAATAGTCATAGAAGTTTTACAAAAAGGTTATCTACTAAAAGATAGAATCTTAAGACCAGCAATGGTTAAAGTATCTGAATAAGGAGGAAAGAAAGATGAGTAAAATTATTGGTATTGATTTAGGTACTACAAATTCATGTGTTTCTGTAATGGAAGGTAAAGAAGTAAAGGTTATTACTAACCCTGAAGGAAATAGAACTACACCTTCTGTAGTGGCATTTAAAGATGGCGAAATTATCGTCGGTGATGCTGCTAAAAGACAAGTTGTAACAAATAAAGATTCTGTAACTTCAATCAAGAGATTGATGGGATCAAATCAAAAAGTTGATGTTAATGGCAAACAATATACACCACAAGAAATTAGTGCAATGATTCTTCAATATATGAAGAAATATGCAGAAGGTTATTTAGGTGAACCAGTTACTAAAGCTGTTATCACTGTTCCTGCATACTTCAACGATGCACAACGTCAAGCTACAAAGGATGCTGGTAAGATTGCAGGTTTCGATGTAGAAAGAATTATCAACGAACCAACTGCTGCTGCATTAGCATTCGGTATTGATAAGACTGATAAAGAACAAAAAGTATTAGTATTCGATTTAGGTGGTGGTACATTCGATGTTTCTATCCTAGATTTAGCTGATGGTACATTCGAAGTATTAGCTACAGCTGGTGATAACCATCTAGGTGGTGACGACTTCGATAACGTTGTTGTTGATTGGCTAGTTGATGAGTTCAAGAAACAACATCATGGCATCGATCTATCAAAAGATAGAATGTCTCTTCAAAGATTAAAAGAAGCTGCTGAAAAAGCTAAGAAAGATTTGAGCTCAATGGTTCAAACTCATATTAATCTACCATTCATCTCTGCTGATGAAACTGGTCCATTACACTTAGATATCGATTTAACTAGAGCTAATTTTGATAAGATGACTAAACATCTTGTTGATAGAACTGTAGGCCCAGTTAGACAAGCATTAAATGATGCTGGTTTAACTCCAAGCGACATTGACCAAGTATTATTAGTTGGTGGTTCAACAAGAATGATCTCTGTTCAAGAAGCAGTTAAAAACGAACTAGGTAAAGAACCTAACAAGTCTGTTAACCCTGATGAAGTAGTTGCTATGGGTGCTGCTATTCAAGGTGGAGTTATTCAAGGTGACGTTAAAGATGTATTGTTATTAGATGTTACTCCATTATCATTAGGTATCGAAACATTAGGTGGTGTTATGACTGTTCTTATTCCTCGTAACACAACTATTCCAACACAAAAATCACAAATATTCTCAACTGCTGCAGATAATCAACCAGCTGTTGATATCCATGTTCTTCAAGGTGAAAGACCAATGGCTGCTGATAACAAAACACTTGGTAATTTCCAATTAACAGGTATTGCTCCAGCTAGACGTGGTATCCCACAAATCGAAGTTACATTCGATATCGACGTAAACGGTATTGTTCATGTTAGTGCATTAGATAAGGGTACAAACAAAAAACAAGAAATCACTATCTCTGGTTCTTCAGGATTATCAGATGAAGAAATCGAAAAGATGGTAAAAGAAGCTGAAGAAAACAAAGAAGCAGATGATAAGAGAAAAGAAGAAATCGAATTAAAGAATAAAGCAGAAAGTTTTGTTGCCCAAATCGATCAAACATTAGAAACAGAAAACGCTAATGTTACTGAGCAACAAAAAGCTGAAGTTAAGAAATTAAGAGATGAACTTCAAACTGCTATTGATAACAATGATTACGCTACATTAAAGAGCAAACTTGATGAATTAGAAAAAGCTGCTCAAGCAATGAGCGAAGCAATGTATCAACAACAAGCACAACAAGCTCAAGGAAATCCTCAAGGCAATCCAGGTGGTAATGCTGGTAACGCTGATGATGATGTAATTGATGCAGATTTCAAAGCTAAGTAATTAATAAAGAAAGGATGGTATTATGGCAGATAAACGCGATTATTACGACGTCTTAGGTATATCTAAAAGCGCCAGCGAAGATGAAATTAAAAAAGCTTATCGTAAACTCGCTAAGCAATATCATCCAGACGTAAATAAAGCGCCTGATGCTGAAGCCAAATTCAAAGAAATAAATGAAGCGTATGAGGTGCTATCTGATCCGCAAAAGAAATCGACATATGACCAATTTGGGTTTGCGGGAATGGATGGTGCGAACTACGGCGGTTTTGGTGGTGGCTTCGGCGGCATGAATATGGATGATCTTGGCGATATCTTCTCTAGCTTCATGGGAGGCATGGGAGGATTCTCAGGATTTAATTTCGGCGGCGGATCACGTGCAAGAAGTGGCCCAATTAAGGGTGATAATCGTTATATGTCTATGGACATTGAATTCCTTGATTCCATTCATGGTGTTGAGAAACTCGTCAATATAACTGTTGATAAGAAATGTAGTCATTGTGATGGAACTGGTGCTCAAAGTTCTGCCGACATTGAAACATGTCCAACATGTAAGGGAACCGGAAGAGTTACTAGACAGACTCGTACAGCCTTTGGTGTAATGCAACAACAAAGCGTCTGCCCTGATTGCCATGGAACTGGAAAGCATATTAAGAAGAAATGCTCATATTGCAATGGCGAAGGATATAACCGCGTAAAAGAACAAGTTGAAGTTAATATTCCAGCTGGTATTAGTTCTGGTCAACAAGTAAGACTATCTGGCTATGGTGAAAGAGGCGAAAACGGTGGCCCTAATGGTGATTTATATATCGAAGTTAGAGTTAAACCACATAAATATTTTGTAAGAGACGGAAACGATATCTACATCAAAATTCCAATCTCTTCTGTAGATGCAACGCTTGGTACTAAAGTAGATGTTCCTACTTGCCATGGCGATGTTGAATTAAATATTCCAGCTGGTACTCAACCTGGCCAACATCTAAGACTAAAAGGATATGGTGTTAAAGATGTTAGAGGTTCTTCCGTCGGTGATCAATACGTAGAGGTAGAAATCACTATTCCGAAAAAGTTATCAAAAACTGAAAAAGAACTATACGAAAAATTACATTTGGAAGATAGTAAAGAATCAGTATTTGAAAAATTCAAAAAAGCATTTAAGTAGGAGAAATCCTACTTAAAAAAGCAGTCGTATTAGCACTCTTATCAATTAAGTGCTAAAGGAGGTATGACAATGAATCCTGAAATAATGACAGAAAAGTTACAAGAAATATTTATTAAAGCAGTTAGTATATGTAAACAAAATAATAATCCTGAATTATGTTCAGAACATATGATGGCAGCATTTTTGGTAGATAGAGATATCACTGATTTATTGGGAACTTACCACACAAATGTTAATCAATTGATAAATATTAATGATTCATATCTAAATAAATTATCAACATCAAATTCTACTAGTGAACCATCGTTGAATAGATATGTTGCTCAATCATTTAATGAAGCACTAAATAAATCAAAGCAAAGAAAAGATAAGTATGTTTCATTATTCGATATGTTTATTACAACATTGTTTAATAATTCAAGTGTTTGTGAAGAATTAAGAAAATATTGTGGTTTCACAAAGGAAGATATAGAAAACTTATACAGTAAGAATAGAGGTGGTAGTGTGATCAATAATCAAGAAGATGAAAACAATTTAAACCCATTGCAAAAATATGGAAGAAATCTAGTCGATGATGTAAGAAACGGCAAGATTGATCCTGTTATTGGCAGAGACGATGAAATTAGACGTGTCATCGAAATTCTTTCACGTAAAACGAAAAATAACCCTGTGCTAATTGGTGAACCAGGTGTAGGAAAAACAGCGATTGTTGAGGGTCTAGCTTGGCGTATATTTAATAACGATGTTCCTTTAGGATTGAAAGATAAGGATTTGATTGAACTTGATATGGGCTCTTTAATTGCTGGAGCTAAATATCGTGGTGAATTTGAGGAAAGATTAAAAGCTGTATTAAAAGAAGTTCAAGAAAAGAATGGACAGATTATCTTGTTTATTGACGAAATCCATAATCTAGTTGGCGCAGGCAAAACTGAAGGTGCTATGGATGCCGCTAATCTATTAAAGCCTATGTTGGCACGTGGTGAATTAAGATGTATAGGCGCAACAACCTTTGATGAATATCGTAAATATATTGAGAAAGATGCCGCTCTAGAAAGAAGATTCCAAAAGGTAAGCGTTGATGAGCCAAGTGTTGAAGATACAATATCAATTCTTAGAGGATTAAAAGATCGTTTTGAGGCTCATCATGGTGTTGTGATAAAAGACGATGCTATTATCGCAGCTGCTAGTTTATCAAATAGATATATCACTGATAGATTCTTACCAGATAAAGCAATAGATTTGATAGATGAAGCATGCGCTTCTACAAGAGTTGAAATGGATTCTAAGCCAGTAGAGTTAGATGAGTTATCTAGAAAAATAGATACATTAGAAATTGAAAAAGTTTCATTAAAGAAAGAAAAAGATGACGAAAAAACTAGCAAGCATCTAGAAGAACTAGAAAAAGAACTAGCAGAATTAAAAGAGAAAAAGAATATACTAGATGCAAAGTGGAATAAAGAAAAAGATGATTTAAATTCTAGTAAAGACATAAAAGAAAAATTAGAAATCGCAAAACTAGAGATGTCTGATGCACAGAATAATGCTGATTATGAAAAAGCATCAAAATTACAATATGAAACTATTCCAAATCTAGAAAGCAAATTAAAAGAGTTATCTTCAAAACAAGAAGATAGGATGCTTTCAGAAGTTGTAGATGAAAACTCAATCGCAAAAGTTGTTTCTAAATGGACACATATCGAAGTTAGTAAATTATTGTCTAGTGAAAGAAGCAAGCTATTAAAACTTAAGGATTCTTTAGCTAATCGCGTTATGGGTCAAGATGAAGCTCTAGATTTAGTTGCAGACGCTATTTTAAGGTCAAAGGCACAAGTTTCTGATATCAATAGACCAATTGGTTCATTCCTGTTCTTAGGGCCAACTGGCGTAGGAAAAACGGAAGTTGCGAAAGCTTTAGCTCAACAATTATTTGATGATGAATCAAAGATCGTAAGAATCGACATGTCTGAATATATGGAGAAATTTAGTGTATCTAGATTAATAGGAGCTCCTCCAGGATATGTTGGATACGAAGAAGGCGGGCAATTAACTGAAGCTGTTAGAAGGAAGCCTTATTCAATAGTTCTGTTAGATGAGATTGAAAAAGCACATCCTGATGTATTCAATATCTTATTACAAATATTAGATGATGGTAGAATCACAGATTCTAAGGGTGTAACTGTTGATTTCAAAAATACAATCATTATCATGACTTCTAATTTAGGAAGTGAATATGCTTTTGAAAAAGATAAGGATAAGAAACAAAAAGCATATGAACAAATTGTCAAAGTTACTTTCAAACCTGAATTCATAAATCGTATTGATGAGATTATTGTTTTCAATCCACTAGACCAAGAAGTAATTCAGAAAGTCGCAAATAAATTCTTAACTATTTTAAAAGATAGATTAGCTCAATCGGATGTTGAATTATCGATAACTGATGAAGCACTAAATAAGATAGTAGAATGCGGTTTTGATGAAACATATGGCGCAAGGCCAATGAAACGTCACATCCAAAGAGCTATAGAATCATTGATTGCGAAATTCTTACTTGAAAACTATGATAGTAAAAAAATAGAAGTTGGTCTCGATAAAGATGGAAACTATACAATCAATAAATTAGCTTAATTAGTAAAATGCTAGATATATTTGTATCTAGCATTTTCTTTGCCTTTAGAATAGGCTCATGATTTGTTGTATAATTTCATAGTATGAAAATATTGGTTATTAATCCCGGTTCAACATCAACAAAAATTAGTGTTTACGAGAATGATAGAGAGTTATTTACTAATAGTATTTTTCATGATGCTGATGTATTAAAACAATACAGTCACATAAACGAACAAATTCCATTTCGTAAAGATCTTATATTAAAGATGCTAAACGATAATGGTTGTCTGATAGAGGATATTGATGCTTATGTCGGTAGAGGCGGAAGCGCTTATAGCCAAAAAGAAGGTGTAACCATAATTGATAAAGCTTTATATGATGATACATATAATGGCGTAGGTGGCAGTGAACATCCGGCTAAACTTGGAGTACTGATAGCATATGAATTAGGTTCAAAATACAATAAGCCTATGTTTACGATGAATCCAACTAATTTGGATGAATTAGCTGATGTTGCAAGAATAACTGGTATCGAAGGAGTTTATCGAAATCCATCAAGTCACGCTCTAAATCAAAAGGCTGCCGCAAGATACTATTGTGAACATAATAATCTAGACTATGAAAATGTGAACTTGATTGTCGCTCACATAGATGGTGGTATAACCGTTGGTGCTCATTGTCATGGCAAGATTATTGATTGCAATGTTGGCTCTGGCGGCGATGGTCCATTTTCTCCAACGCGTATAGGTTCTGTTCCTATTGGTTCATTAATCAAATATTTAAAAGAGCATTCATTACAAGAAGTTGAAACAATGCTTTCTAAGACAGGTGGTTTTGTATCTTTCTTTGGAACTTCTAAAGCAGATACAATTAGAGAATTGATGAACAATGGAGATGAAAAAGCAACAACAGTATGGCATGCTATGATATACAATATCGCTAAACAAATCGGTGCTATGGCTTCTGTTTTAAAAGGTGATGTAAAGCAAATAATTCTTACTGGTGGATATATTAGATTCCCTGATTTAGTTGAAGAAATAAAAGATTATTGTGGTTACATCGCACCTATTAGTATAGTTAACGATAGGGAACAAGAAACTTTAGCACTTGAAACATATAAAGTTTTGATAAACAAAAATAAGGCTATCGTTTATGAACGAAAGCCTGTATTTACTAAATTTGGATTTGATAAATAAAAGATGCTTATTGCATCTTTTATTTTAGTCTACGTTATTAAATTTATTTTTTAACCACGTTAACTGCTTGTGGACCTTTTTCACCTTCATTAACTTCGTATTCAACAGTTGCGCCCTCATCTAGAGTTTTGTAACCATCTGCTACGATTGCAGAGAAATGCACAAACACTTCCTTGCCGTCATCACCAGTGATAAAGCCATAGCCCTTAGAAGCATTGAACCACTTAACTTTACCTGTCATTGTATCCCCTTATCTAGCAAAACTATATGCACTTTTATCTTATCATTTTTTTGTGAACTATGTTCAAAATATTTCTCCTTTTAGTTATAATTAAGAAAATTGTGAAGGAGTATTTATATGATTTATCCAAATTTTCTAAAGAAGAACGATACAATAGGTATTTGTGCGCCTAGTGCTGGCATGGGAAACAAACTTGAGTCATTAGATGAATCAATAAAAGCTATAAAAAAGTACGGATATAAAGTTAAAGAGACAAAATCAGTAAGAAATATTGGAAATAGAAGTACCGGTAGTAAAAATAGAGCTAAAGAAATTGATGAATTAGTACTAGATAAAGACGTTAATGCTATTAGCTGTGTTACTGGCGGAGATTATATGTTAGAAGTTCTTCCTTACATCAATTTTGATCACATCAAGGATAATCCAAAGTGGTTATTAGGAATGTCTGATCCTACAAATCTTTTGTATACAGTTACTACAAAATTAGATATTGCGACTATGTACGGGCACAATGGTGGTGGGTATACTCTTGATTTAAATAGAAGTAAGAAACAAAATTTAGATTACTTAAATGGTAGTATCAAAATTCAGAAATCATATACTAAATATCAAGACTTTATTGACACATGTAACGATGTTAAAGTATTTGATAAAAAAGTTAAATGGATAAGTAAAAACGATGTTAACGAGACAGGAAGATTAATTGGTGGCTGTTTAGAAGTAATTGAAAAAATAGTTGGTACTGAATATGATTATACGAAACAATTTTTAGAAAAATACAAGGACGATGGTATTATCTGGTACTTTGATGTTTTCAATATGTCCAGCTATGCTTTCTATTTAACTTTGCTTCAATTTAAATATGCTGGTTTCTTTAAACATTGCAAGGCAGTATTAATTGGTAGAGTTGCATTTCCAACAGTAGAAGATGCCAAATTCGATTATATAAAAGCTGCTGATTTAGCGTTAAAAAACATCCCGCATATTTGTGAGATGGATATTGGGCATACTAAACCGGGCATGACCTTAATTAATGGTGCTATATGTAACGTAAAATATAGTGATGGAAAAGGTTCTTTGTCTTTTAAACTACGTTAATGTTCATCTTTTAATACAAAGTGGGTAAAGAACATTGCTGCAATAATAATGACAATTATTGAAGAAATGTATAGAACGTTAAGTCCTAAATTGTCATAAACTAAGCCGGCAAGTAGTGAAGATAATATAGCTCCACAAGCAACTGCCATAGAAAATAGAGCCTGTCCTCTGACGGTCTCTTTTTTTGTGGTTATTTGATTGATATATGAAATCATTGATGGAGACATTAGACCTAATGCGAGTGCTTGAAATATTTGAGCTACACATATCATTTGCGTATTAGGCGCTATGAATATAACTATATTTTTAACTCCAAACATGAATGCTGATAATATTAAACATCTTTTTGTGGTAAACAGTTTTTCAATTCTTTTGAACATAAAGAATGATGGGAATTCCATAAGTGTTTTTATTAATATAATTAAGCCAAGTGAAGCGGAGCCTGCTCCAATTGCGTTTAATTTTAATATGTAAAAATTATCTACCATAGTATATCCCAAGAAGATGAATACAAATGATATGATTATCTTTATAAAATTTGGATGAGCTTTTAAAAATTGAGAATATGTTATTTTATCTTCTTCATCATTATTTTTATCTATTTTCGTATCCTTGTTTAAGATGAGCAATACTACGATGGTCAAAGCACAAACTATTGGGCCTAATGACAAGGTTACGTTAAATGGTAGTTTCTCAAATAAAACGCCTAAAAGGTAACTGAATAATCCAAAGCTAATTGATCCAAGAGCTCTTGCTTTAGGGAAATCAACATTATAACCATTATCGTTTAATATAAAGTGCACTGAATTATATAGTGCTTCTAATAAAGATGCTGCAGCAAGAATGACAACAAAAGAAATTGCAGCGCTTATAGTTGGCGATTGCGTAAACACATTTAAGACACAAGCCACAAAAGAAAAAGCCGTTTCAATTATTAATACATGAATGATTGTAATTTTTTTAGAATTATCAGTTATATTTGAAATGATTGGTTGCAAAATAAAACCAACAATGTTGCCAAGCGACATTATGATACCAGCAACTGTTGATGAAAAGCCTTTTTCAATTAGTATGTAAGAACCAAAAGAGTAAGCTAGTCCTGCATACATTTCGTAAAGTAATAGCGCACTTCCGTGCAAGATATTTATTTTTTTATTCATTAGTTATTTTTAAAGAACAATCCTAAAGCTGCGCCGGATATACCACCAATAATGTGTGTTATATGAGAAATAGTATCAACTGTATTCATATCAACTAGTAGCTCATTACCTAGCCACAAGATAGCTACAAGTATTAATGTGATTGGTATCCCGTCGCTTCTTCCTGTGACAGAGGCCAATAAGATAAATGCAAAGACAACTCCAGAAGCTCCCAATAGTATTGAACCAGGATCTATTATTGAATGCATTATTCCTGTTACTAGAGCTGTAACAACTATTACGATTATTAATCGATCATGATATTTTTCTTCTAGTATTGGTCCTAATAACAATATGTACAATAGATTTGATGTTAAATGAGACCAATTAGCGTGACCAAAAATATGACCAACTAATCTAATATATGTTAACGGATCTAGCAAACTTGAACGGTAAGTAGAGAATAATAGATAGGTCGATTCACCATTTGTAAGCATAGAAAGTAGCAAGGTTACAAGGCAAATGCCACAAAAACTAAGCGTAATCGGTGCATTAAAGTATATTTTTAGGCTTTTCTTTTTCATTAATAATATTATTGCATAATTCATTTCTTTTTTTTAGAATTAAAACATGGATTATAAAACTTCTTTAGTACTTGAAGGCGGTGGTTTACGTGGTGCTTATACAGCAGGCTGTCTTTCGTGGTTATTAGACAATAATTTGGAATTTGATAATGCATACGGTATTTCTACAGGTGCTATTCATTTATGCAGTTATCTTTTAAAATCAAAGAATTTTTTGCGTATTATTTCAACACAATATATAAACGATAAAAGTTCTATTGGTGCTAGTGCGGTTTTAAGATGTGGAAGAATCGTTGATTACGATTACTTATTTAATACTTTATTTATTGATACTGTTCAATTTCCTTTTTCAAGATTGAAGGATATTAAAGCTAATGGTTATATTGGATTATATGAATTAGAAAAAGGCGGAACCGAATATCATCCAATTCAAGAAATCTGTTTAAAAGAATTGCAAGCTTCTACAACATTACCAATTATTGGCAAAGTTATGGAAATAAATAAAGATCGCCATATTTTGGATGGTGGCATTACCGAGATGCTTCCTATTAAACAAGCACTAAAAGATGGCTGTAAGAAACATTTAGTAATTGCTACTAAGCCTATAGATTTTGTTAGAAAACCATCTAAGAAATTTGTTGTCGATTTGATGAAACTTGTTTATCCAAAATGGCCGAGTGTATCTGAGGATTACAGTATTAGAGATAAGAATTATATTGATCAAATATCCAGAATCAAAGATGTTATCGATAGAGGAGATGGCTTGTATATTTGCCCATCAAGAAAAACTAATGTCACTAGATTAAATGGTAGTAGGGAAGATTTAGAAGATTTATATGAGCTTGGATATAACGATATGGAAGCTCAAAAGGAAAAGATTTTTGCGTTATTTAAATAAGCTTTTAACAGTATTAATGATTTTGATGCTGTTTGGTTGTAATAGTACTCAAGAAATAATTGAAGAAAAAGTTGAATACATAGAACCTATGAAAGAGGTTTTTATTTATGAAGAGATTAGCCATGATCTTCAAAATAAGATCCGATATGCCAACAATAATAACGAGTATCAGAACTATCAGTTTAAGATGCTGTTCTCTGATATATATACCGAAGATGTTGAAGATATATATGGCAATATTATCAATCTAAAGAATTATGATCATTTAATATTTGATGTTATTTCAACAGAATGTTCTCATTGCAAAAAAATAGTAAGTGAATATTTAAATGATTATCTAGAAAAGTACCCAGAGTATCAATTTGTTCAATATTTTGATGAAGGTAATAAAGAAGAGATTTTACAGTTCTATTCAGATTTAGGCGTTACACCTTTTGACAATGTTATTATCATCGAAAGAAACGATAAACTTCATGATTACATTTATAACGAAGTAGGTATGAAAGCATACCCTACAATTAATTTCTTTTTAGACGGTGTGTTGAGATTTTCAGTAGTAGGTGAGTTAGACTTAAGAGCGTATTCAAAAGCTATTGAGTTAGGATTTATAGATCCAATAGAACAAAAGGATTTAATAAATGAAAATGGCGAATCTTATCTAGAACTAGATAGGTCAATTGACGACGTTAAGAAATCATTAAGTAAAGAAAATCAAGAAAAGATTGCCAATCTTTCTCTAGACAAATATACTGAAGAATTGACTTATAAATTGATGGGTACTACGTGTGACTATGATGATTTGTTAAAGGGCAACGCCATATATATTAGTGAGATAGATGATTATAACTACTACAAAGATAAACAAGTTGTCTTATTATATACTTTCTTAGAATCGATTGAAGATACTGATAGAATAGATAAAGTAAATGAATTAATTGCCAGCAATAACAATTACGAATATATTGTTGTCTTTATAGAATCAACATCATCTAGTTCCACTGTATACAAGAAGATGAATAAAAAAATAGAAGGGGCACCAATTGTTTCAATATTAGGCAAGATGCCTGCTGATTTCTATAATTATGGTATAGTGGCTTTCCCTAGCGCCGTTTTTATTGATAAGTCCACATTTACAGGAGCGTATTCAAAAATAAGTGATACTGAATCGTTCAATTATGCTTTAGATTTATTCTTATCTGATAACAGTGTTGCTTATGTTAAAAACAATTAAATGGTTTTCTATCAACGTTAGATGTGAAAACCATTTTTTCATTTGTGATAGGATGCAATAATTCAAGACTGTATGCATGAAGGGCTATTTGTTGGCCAACTTTTGCTTGCTTGTTATATCTTTGGTCACCCCATAGAGCATGATTGCGTGAAGAAAACTGTACTCTTATTTGATGAGATCTACCTGTTTTTAGAGCAATTTTAACTAGCGCTAAATTATCGTTTCTTTTTAATAATTCATAATCTAGAATGGCTAGTTTTCCTCGTTTATCTATTTTTACTGTATTAGTTTTTTGATCTTTTAATAAGTAATCTTCGTAATGATCTACATCTTTTATATTGTTATCAGTAACAACAGCCAAATATGTTTTTTTGAAAGTATGTTCTTGAACTTGTTTGCTTAATCTAGATGCTGCTTTAGAAGTTTTCGCAAATACACATACGCCTGATACAGGCCTATCTAAGCGATGAACTAAACCTAAATACACATTGCCTGGTTTTTGATATTTTACTTTTAGATAATCTTTACACATACTTAAAAAATCTTCATCTTTGGAGTTATCTTCTTGCATAGGAATATTTATTGGCTTATTAACTACTAGAAGATGATTGTCTTCGTATAGTACTTCTATCATCTATACCACCTTGTTGTTTGACCACATGGTAAGAAATAATTAGAATCTTTAATTTTAATACCAATTTCATCGGCTTCAATTGTACCTTGAAGACCTTTAAGTTTAGTGTGAGTGTCCATTAAGTTATACATTACTTGTTTTGAATAACCAGTAGTATACGTGTTGATAATAAAGAATAGCGGATTATCTGATAAGATATTTAAACAATTCTCGATTAGTGGATTAATCTTTTCTTCGAATTTGAATAGTTCATTATCAGGACCTCTACCATATGAAGGAGGATCCATGATGATACCATCATACTTTCTACCTCTTCTTGCTTCTCTTAAGATGAACTTTAAGGCGTCATCACAAATAAATCTTATTGTGTGGTCTTCTAAGTGTGATAAACGCATATTATCTTTTGCCCATTCAATAATGCCTTTTGAAGCATCTAGATGAACTACTTCGCTTGCTCCAGCGCTAGCTGCTACCATGCTTGCGGCTCCAGTGTAACCAAAAAGATTTAGAATCTTTATATTTTTCTTTCCTTTTATTTTCTCGTATATGAAATCCCAATTTGCGGCTTGTTCAGGGAATAAACCTGTGTGTTTGAAGCCGGTAGGAGCAACTTTGAAAGTTAAATCGCGATAGTTTACAGTCCAAGATTCAGGCAATTTGTGCTTGTATTCCCAAGAACCTCCACCTTTATTAGATCTATGATAAAAAGCATCGACATTATTCCATAACTCTTCTTTTTCTTTTGGCCATATTGCCATAGGATCAGGACGTCTCAAAATGATGCCTTTGATATCTTCTAATTTTTCTCTATCTCCAGCATCTAGCAGCGTATAATCCTTAAAGTTTTGTGAGTATATCATGACTAAATTCTATCATGTTGTTGTAAAATAATGCTATGGACATCAAGAAACAGATTATGGATTATGTTCCCTATAATGAACTAGAAGAATCCGACAAAAAAACCATTCTTAGATGTTTTGATATCTTTCCAGATATTTTTTATAGAAGCAATAATATTGCACATATGACTGCTAGTGCTTGGGTCACAAATAAGAAACATGACAAGATATTGTTGGCATATCATAATATTTATGATTCATTTTCGTGGCTAGGTGGCCATTGCGATGGAGAAGAAGATTGTTTAGCAGTTGCAATAAGAGAAGTAAAAGAAGAAGCTGGCATTAAAAATGTTGTTCCAGTTAGCGAAGATATTTTCTCTATTGAAGCATTGACTGTAAATGGTCATTACAAAAAAGGAAAATATGTTTCTTGTCACTTGCATCTAAATGTCACTTATCTATTAGAAGCAGATGATAGTGAGATGTTAAAGGTTAAAGAAGATGAAAACAGTGCTGTTAAATGGTTTGATTTTGATTCAGCAGTTGCGGCATCAAATGAAAAATGGTTTAGAGATAACGTTTATAGCAAATTAAATAAAAAGATGAGGGAGTATTATGAAAACAATTAAGAAAATCGTTTTTACAGGCGGCCCATGTAGTGGCAAAACAACTTTCATGTCTAGAGCTGAAGAGATTTTTGGTGAAAGAGGTTATCGTGTTATTGTCGACAACGAATCAGCAACTGACCTAATTTCTGGTGGTATTTCCCCAGCTACTATGGGAATGTACGAATTCCAAAAATACGTTATCACTTTGCAGCTGACAAAAGAGGAATTATGCTATAAAGCTGCTCAAGAAATTCAAGGCGATAAAGTTTTACTATTTATCGATAGAGGTATAAAAGATGACGAATCTTATGTTGGCAAAGAAGATTTCACTAAGATCTTAAAGGGTTTTGATATTAATTATGAAGATGTTAATAAACGTTATGATATGGTTATTCATCTTGTGACTAGTGCTAAAGGTGCTGAAGAAGCATACGGTTTTGAAAGCAACAGCGCAAGATACGAAACGATAGATCAAGCTAGAGAAATGGATGATATGGCTTTAAAAGCATGGGAAGAACATCCAAATAGAGTTGTCATTGGAAACGAAACTGATTTTGAAGTAAAAATGAGAAAAGCTATTCAAACTGTATTTGAATATTTAGGCGATGAAAAACCAGTCGAAGTATTTAAGAAATATCTTGTTGAAATCGATAAGGATATCGTCGAGAATATCAAGAAAGAAGTTGATTACTCAAATGTTCATATTATTCAACATTACTTAATCTCTACTTCAGGAAATGAAAGAAGAATTAGAATGAGAGATAAAAACGGCAGTGTAGTTTATTATTATTCTGAAGCATCATATATCTCAACTAACGAAAGAATTAAAAAAGATAGAATCTTGTCAGAGAGACAATACAACGAGTACGTTTCAGAAATAGACAAGTCATTGAACAAAATTGATAAGATAAGACATTCATTCATATATGACAATCTATTCTATAAGTTAGATATCTTCGATTTTGATGACACGAAAGCTTTGTTATCAGTGCAATTACCTGAAGGTATTGAAAACGTCAAAATTCCAAGTTACATTAAAGTAATCAAAGAAGTAACCGATAATAACGCTTATAAGAACTATTATCTTGCGAAGTCTCAAAAATACTAATATACCGATTATATATACAATTATTAACGCTATTTTCTTGTGTAAATAGCGTTTTTATATGGTATAATATTTTAGCGAATAGAAAAACTATTCCTTGTCTAGAAATAGACCGTTAGTCCAGAAGGAGGTAAAAGATGAAACAATACGAAACTATGTATATCATCAAATCTAATCTTGATGACGCTGCTAGAGCTGCTTTAGTTGAACAAATGCATGGCATTATTACTAACTATGGTGGAACTATTGACAACGTTGATGATTGGGGCATGAGAGATTTTGCTTATGAAATCGATGATATGACAAAAGGTTACTATGTAGTTGTAACTTACACAGTAGATGTAGATGGTTTAAATGAATTCGTTCGTTTAATGAAATTAAACAACGATGTAGTTCGTTTAATGACAATCTCTACTGATGAGAAAAAGGGTAAATAATAAATGATCAATCGTGTTATCCTTGTTGGTCGTTTGACCAAGGATGTTGAATTAAGAAAGACAAATTCAAATACATCCGTTTGTAGCTTTACGTTGGCTTGTAACAGAAGATACGCACAACAAGGCGCTCAACAAACTGCTGATTTTATCAATTGTATTGCTTGGAGGCAATCCGCAGAATTCTTAGCAAAATATGCTAGTAAGGGTGCTATCGTTGGTGTTGAAGGTAGAATATCTACTAGAAGTTATGATGGCCAAAATGGAAAAGTTTATGTTACAGAAGTTACTTGTGACTCTGTACAATTAATTGGTGGAAATAGAAATGGTTCTTCAAATAATGAAGGCTATACAAATAATCAAACATTTACACCAAACAATGAAGCTAGTTACACAAATGATAGTTTAGATGATGATTTCTCTAATACACCATCATTAGATATATCTAGCGATGATTTACCATTTTATTGATAGAAAGGATTAAAAGTTATGGCTTTTAGAAAACAAAGAGTCGGATATAAGAAAGTTTGTTACTTCACTAAGAACAAAATCGAT
Source organism: Candidatus Colivicinus equi (assembly GCA_018064825.1). GTDB lineage: Bacteria > Bacillota_I > Bacilli_A > Erysipelotrichales > Erysipelotrichaceae > Colivicinus > Colivicinus equi. The sequence goes on along the minus strand of JAGHUL010000042.1, from coordinate 18,495 downwards.
TATATTGATTATAAAGATGTAGAACTATTAAAGAAGTTTATCTCTCCAAACGGAAAGATTACTCCTAGAAGAGTTACTGGAACAAGCTCAAAATACCAAAGAATGTTAGCAACTGCTATCAAGAGAGCTCGTCAAATGGCTCTACTTCCTTATATTGCTGATTAATTAGTTATTAAATAATGCCTCCATCTTTTTATGGAGGCATTTTTATTAATTTTGGAGTTTAAGAATGAATAAAACAAAGAAAATGACGCAGGGTGCTATGATGCTTGCCATCTTTGGAGCCCTAGTATTAATTGATAGAGTTACGGCCTTTTTATTCACGGAATTGGTTGTTTTAGTAGTGCCAATTATCGTTATTATGTATTCTGCAATGTATTCCACAAAAGATGGCATTGTGCTATCTGTTGGCATTGTGATTCTTAGTTTTATTCTTGGAAATCTATATACATCATACTTGATATTTGTACCGGCTGGTGTAATCACTGGTGTTTTATATAGTTATTTTTTGAATAAAAATTGTAATAAGTCTTTATTGCTATTTGTTGCAATAATCGCTTATGTCGCATGTGAAGTTTTGGTTTGTTTAGTTATCTATCCATTATTGGGTATGCCTTTAGCTACTCAACTAAAAGAATTATCAGAAGTATTTAATCAAATGTCACAAGCTGGAGGCATGGATTATCAACTTGTATTTAATCAAATGGGTATTAACTTCACTGTGCTATTGACAATAGTATTCATTTTCTCAACTATATTAACTGGTGCTATGGAAGGTGTCATTATTCACTTAATGTCAATCTTCTTATTGAAGAGATTTAAGATAAAAGATGTCGAAAACACAAATATTTACAACATTAAACCAAATCCTATTTTGGCGTATGTTAGTTTTCTTTCTTTATTTTCTTTGTTCTTAAACCGTTATTTTACTAACGAGACTGTTAAATATGTCTCAATAGTAGTCTCGATTTTAGGACTTATAGTTTTGTTGTTCTATGGCTATTTGTTCTTAACAATTTACGGAAAGTTGATTATGAAGAAGAATATCGGGACAATCGTTGTGATATTATCTTTATTCATTCCTGCTATTTTGGTGGCAGTAATTATTGTTGGTTTCTTATATGGGGCAGGCCCACTTAGAAAGAAACTAGAAGAACAAGTTGAGGCGCTTCATGAGTAAAAGACAAGGATTAAAGGCACTTATTATTGCGGTAGCTATTGCTACTGTGCTTGCTATAGGTATAGCTCATTTTGTTTTTGAAATGAATATTATCTTGTCAAGCGTAATTGCTGTTATTTACTTAGCATTAACTTTTGTCATCTATTTTTCATATGATTCATTATTAGCTGAATCAAGTAAAGAAATAAAAGATAGTATTGATAAATCGGTTTCTGACGCTTTAAAGCAGGGCAATGTTGGCATCCTTGTTTATGATGAACTTTATGAGATAACTTGGATGTCAGATTTCTTTGAAGAACGAGATCTTAATAAGACGGGTGAAAAGTTATTGACTTGGCTTCCTGAAATCCAGGATATCATTCAAGGTAATAGCGATCGTAACAAGATCACAATTAACGACAATAAGTATTCTGTTCATAAATATGCAGACGCTTCAGTGTTAATTTTTAAGGACATTACCAAAGAAAGCGATTTAAGCAAAAAAATTAATGACAGCGCATATGTATTAGGATTATTAAGTTACGATAACTATGATGAAATAAATGAAACAGAAGATGATATTTCATACATCAATGCAAATATCAAGATTCCAGTTATGGAATACTTCAAGAAATTTGGTATTGTTTATAAAACACTTAGAAGTTCTAAAATGCTTCTTATCTTGAATGAGAAACAATACGAAGAACTATTAAAAGACCATTTCTCTATTTTGAATGTTGTTAGAAGACAAGCAAAACAAGGAGATTTAGATATTACTTTGTCTCTGTCGTTCGCAAGAGGCTCTGATGATTTAGATGAACTTAGCGATGAGGCTCAAGCATTAATCGAACTAGCTCAATCTAGAGGTGGTGACCAAGTTGCAGTTAGAAAGATTGGCGAAGATGCTACATTCTATGGCGGTTCAACTGAAGCTAAAGAAAAACAAAGCAAGGTTAAAGTAAGAGTTATCTTTAATAGCATTAAAGATCTAGTTAATAAATCTAGTAAAGTTATTATTGTTGGTCACAAATATATGGATGCTGATTGTGTTGGCGCTGCACTATCTGTATCTAATACCGTAGCTGATTTTGGTAAGAAGGCATATATTGTATCAAAGACTGGCGGTATTGAGCCTACAATCAATGAAGTAATCAACAAATATCGTGAAACACTATATGCAAAGCATAATTTTATTAGCCAAGAAGAAGCTATTAATTTATTAGATGATGATTGTTTAGTTATTATGGTCGATCATCATAGTAAGTTACAATCCAATTCTCAAGAATTGTTAGAGAAGGCAAAACGAATCGTAATAATTGACCACCATCGCCGTAAAGCTGACTTAGATATTAGTCCGCTGATGGTTTATGTTGAGGCGAGTGCTTCGTCGACATGTGAAATTACAGCAGAGTTCTTACCATATCTATCTAGGGACTTTGAATTGTCTTCTCAAGAGGCTAACATTATGTATCTAGGCATATTAATAGACACTGATAGATTTAGAGTCAGAACGGGTGTTAGAACATTTGATTCATTAAAATTATTAAGACACTATGGTGCTGATCCAGCAGAATGCGATGATTTAGTAAAAGAACCATATGAGAATATATTGAAACGTTCAAGAATAATTAACGCTGGTAAAGCAGTTTATAAGAATTTATTTATTTCAGCTATGTACGAAGATAAATATTCTCGTACAATTGCTTCGCAAGCTGCTGATGCAATGGTTAAAACTAAGGAAGCTGAAGCTGCATTTGTAATTTGTAATAGTGACGAAAATGAAGTTATTGTTACTGCTAGATCTAATGGCGGTATCAACGTTCAAGCGATTTTGGAAAAGATGCATGGTGGCGGTCATATGACAGCTGCTGGTTTGCAAAGAACTGATACTACAGTTGCTAAAGTTGAAGATGAATTATTAGGCGTTCTTAATAATTTCAAAAAGGAGGATTAAGATGAAGGTTATTTTGTTACAAGATGTTACTAAAGTCGGCAAAAAGGGTGAAGTTAAGACAGTTGCGGATGGTTATGGAAGAAACTTTTTGATTGCTAGAGGCTTAGCTGTTCAAGCTAGTGCTACTGCAAATAAGGTATTAGAAAAACAGAACGAACAAAAAGCTATTGAAGATGAAAACAATAGACAGAAAGCTTTAGAATTAAAGAAAGTCCTTGAAGAAAAAACTTTAGAATTTAAAGTAAAAGCTTCTGATGGAAGAGTATCTGGCTCAGTTTCAACTAAACAAATTGAAGATGAGCTAAAGAAACAAGGTATTATCATAGATAAACGTAAAATAAAAGATAACGAACCACTTAATGAATTAGGTTCATATAAGATAAAAATAGAATTATACAAAGATGTAATTGGTATAATTAATGTTAAGCTAACGGAGAACTAAAATGAGCAATAAGGCAATGCCATATTCTATTGAAGCAGAAGAATCATTACTTGGTAATATAATGCTTTATGAACAAGCTATTAGAGAAGCGATAGATGCAAATATTGTTGCGGATGATTTTTATTTGGATAACCACAAAAATATTTATAATATTATGGCTTCGATGTATGAAAACAAAGAAAAAATCGATACCATTTCTCTAAGTACAAAATTAAAAGATTACGGCATTTATGATAAAGTTGGTGGTTTAGAATATTTGATGAGATTAGCTGATTCAACCATTTCTGCTACTAACACTAAGGAATATATCAAAATAATCAAGAACAAATCTTTAGCTAGACAGATTATCAAAGTTGGCGAAGAAATCAGTAATGATGCTTTGAAGAGCGAAACTAACGTTGATGATATGTTACAAACAGCTGAAGATAAGATTTTAAATGTTACTCGTTCTAGAACGGATAACGATTTTATTTCGGGAAACCAACTATTTGAAGAAACATTGAAACATGTTGAACAAATTCAAGAGTTAGGCCAATCAACTGGTGTAAGAAGTTTATATGCAGACTTAGATAGATATACTAATGGTTTCCAAAAGGGTGATTTGATTATCTTAGCAGCTAGACCTTCTATGGGTAAAACTGCTCTTGCATTAAACTTTGCTGTTAATAGTGCTTCAGTTTCGCAAGGTGCTATAGCTATTTTCTCTTTGGAAATGCCTGCTGAACAAGTTGCGACTAGAATATTATCATGTAAGTCAAAAGTTGAAATTCAAAAAATAAGAACTGGACAATTAAGTGATGCTGATTGGTCGAAATTAAATGAAGCATCACAGGAATTAAGAAGACAAAAATTCTATATCGATGATACTCCAGGCATCAAAGTATCGGATATGTTTGCCAAGGCTAGAAAGCTGTCGCAAGATCATGGCTTGAGTTTAATTGTTGTCGATTATATTCAATTGATTAGCGCTAATTCTAAATCGGAATCTAGACAACAAGAAGTTTCAGAAATATCACGTAGATTAAAAGCGATGGCTAGAGAATTAAGTACACCGGTAATTGCTTTATCTCAACTTTCTCGTAGCGTCGAATCTAGACAAGACAAACATCCAATGCTTTCAGATTTGCGTGAATCTGGTGCTTTGGAACAAGATGCCGATATCGTTATGTTCTTATATCGTGATGCTTACTATAATCGTGAAGCAAACGATAGTCAAACTAGGGAAGATGTTGATTTAAGTTTAGCAAAACATCGTAATGGTCCTACTGGTAATATTAAGCTTGCTTTTGAGAAGGATATTAATGCTTTCTATGGCATAAAAAATAACATGGAGGGATAATCGTTGAAGAAGGTTGTTGCGGTTATTTTCTGCCTTTTAATGGCTTTAGGCATTGTTCTAGGTTTGCCTGAGTTATTTGAAAATAAGATCATTGAAGCAGACTTCATCAATGAAGTATCTTTGGTAAACCAAAAAATAGAAAAATATCTGGATGAAGAAGAAACATATTCAAAGATATATAATGACGGAAGACTAATTGGCGTTGTTACTGACTATGATTATTTAATGAATCGCATTAAAGAAAAATATAATGATTATAAAGATGATTTTCCTGATACAGAATTAGGTCTTGGTGAAGATACTTATGTTGTTAAAGAAAAATCAAATATAAAATTTGAAAATATTGATGACGAGATATTTAACTATCTTGTTGATAATAGCTTACTCGGAATTAAAACAACTGCTGTAGAATTCTCTACTGATAATGGTGTGTATGAAATAATATATGTTAAAAATAGAGACGTTTTTTATCAAGCTATTGATGATTTTCTATTGAACTTCATTTCCGAAGATTCATTAACAAAAATAAGAAATAATGAGACAATTTCTAATCCTGAAGATTATGGTGTTGTTGAAACAGGAGTTAATATTCTAGAATCAATCACAACAAAAGAAGCTATTGTGTCTCCTGAAAATATATATACGAATAAAAAAGATATTTACGAATTCTTATGTTATGGCAGAAATACGGAAAGACAATATTATACAACTGTTGAAGGTGATACTTTACAAGGTGTAGGTTATTATTTCGGCGATATGTCGCCAAAGCAAATTGTTATGTTAAATCCTAATGTTTTAACTAGTCCTGAACAAGTTATTACTCCAGGTATGACTTTAAATGTTACATATTACACTTCGCCAATAACTGTTGTTGTTACTAAAGAGAACCTTTCTCAAGAAACAACATATCCAGAAGCACCACTATATGTACAAGATGAGGAACTTGATGCAGGTAGCGCTAAAACTAGGGTTGAAGAAGAAACTGGTTTGAAGAATACTTTGTATGAAGAAATCTGGGTAAACGGTGTCTTGGAACAAGGTAATTTAAAATCTGAAACGGTTGTTAAAGAACCTGTGCAAGGTGTTATAGCCATAGGTACACACTATGTTAGTATTGCTGGTACTGGTAATTTCCAATGGCCAGTTGATAATCCAGCAATTACGTGTTTATATATGTGCCGTGCAAACCACTCGGGTATGGATATTGTTAATGAATACGTTACATACTGTAATATTTATGCGGCAGATAGTGGCGTAGTAAGTGAAGTTGGTTACTTATCAGATATGGGATACTACATATATATAGATCATCAAAATGGATTCACTACTATCTATATGCACTTAAATGAACAATATGTTGAAGTAGGCCAAAGTGTTGTCAGAGGCCAACTAATTGCACAAATGGGAAATACGGGTAGATCGTATGGTGTTCATCTTCACTTCACTATTGAATATGAAGGCGAAAGATATGATCCGTGTGATTTCTTACCTTGTTCAATGGTAAATGTGGAGTAATATATGAAAAACAATTCGATTGTTATTATTTTGCTTATTATTGTATTGATATGGTTAACAGCCTTAACTGTTTCTATGAGCAAAAAAGAAGAGACAGCTAAAAACGAAAACATTGATGAATATAATGTATCAGGTTTTTCTACTGATTTTACAAAGATTATTGATGAAGTTAAATCATCAGTCGTAACTGTAAATGCAGATAATACTATTAGTTCTGGTTTTGCTTATAAGCAAGTAGAAGATAAATTATATGTCATAACTACATATCATGGTGTGAGTGATGCTACTTATATTACAGTTACTTTTGATAGTGCTTATTCTTGCCAAGGAGAAATAATTGGTTTTGATGCATTTAATGATCTTGCGGTAATAGAATTAGTTGTTCCTTATGATATTCAAATCGCTAAATTTGGTGACGCTTCACTATTAAAGGCTGGTGAATTCGTAATAAGCATTGGTACGCCAAATTCACTTGAATATCGTAATAGTGTAGAACTTGGCATGATTTCAAATGATATAGTCAACGTTGAAAACACTATCGAATACGAAGAACAACGTTATGTATATGACATGAATTTAATGGTTTTATCTAATAATTTAAAACAAGGATATAGCGGCTCTCCTGTATTCAATATGGCTGGTGAAGTAATCGGCATGTCTTTGATGAAGGAAGAAGATGACACAAGTTTTGCTTTAACAATTAACGAAGCAAAATTAATAGCAGATAAATTGATTGAAGGAAATACTGTCAATAAATTGAATTTAGGTGTCAAAGGTACATTTATTAAGAATTTACAAAACTACGAAAAGAGCTATTTAAATCTAAATGTCGAAATAATAAATGGCTTATATGTAAATAAAGTTAATGAAAACAGTTTAGCTAGTAATGTTGGCATCAAACAAGGTGATGTTATATTAACGATTAATGGCGTTGAGGTTAATGATATTAATGGATATCTAAATATTTTATATAGCGATGAAACATCATTTACGTTCAATATTGTTAGAGATAACGAAACAATAGAAATAATTGGTAACTTAAATGATTAAGATTGTCTGTGTTGGTAAGGTCAAAGACCAAAATCTTAGTAATTTAATTAATGATTATTCAAAAAGAATAAACAAATATCATAAACTTGAGATAGTCGAAGTTAAAGATGAACCAATTATCCAAGATGATAAAGCTGTGTTAGAAAAAGAAGCTGATAGGGTATTGGAGAAAATAAATAATGATGAATATGTTATTTTGTTAGATCTTCATGGCAAAAATATCGATTCTATTTCACTTAGTAACAAAATAGATAAATTGTTTGTATCATATTCAAAAATAACTTTTGTAATTGGTGGTTCTTTAGGATTAAGCGATAGATTAAGAAAAAGAGCTAACGAAGCTATTAAACTATCTGATTTAACTTTTCTACATCAAATGACAAGATTAATATTGCTAGAACAAATTTATCGTAGTTTCAAGATATTAAATCATGAAATTTATCATAAATAATGTGGCAAAAATGTGCACAAACTATTGCAATAAAGCGCTTACAATATTAAAATTAAAAAGTACATAGTATATTGTAAAGGAGAAAATTATAATGAAGGAAATAAATGTTCTTGTTATCGATCCAGTAGGTCTACATGCTCGTCCAGCTACAGTAGCTGTTAATGCTGCAAGTAAGTTCAAATGTGATGTTAAAGTATCTTTTAAGGAAAGATCTGTAAACATGAAATCAATTATGGGTGTTATGTCACTAGGTATTCCTACTCAATCTGAAATCGTTATTTCTTGTGAAGGTGAAGATGAAGATACTGCCATCACAACAATCGAAGAGATTTTAAGAACTCAAAAAGTTATTAAATAGATATTAGATTACTTTTACAAAACAAGGGAGACAGAGTTCTCCCTTATTTAATTTAGGAGGATATATGGAAGTAAAAGAATTGTATGAACATTGGAAAAACCATCCAAATCTAGACCCAAGTTTAAAAAACGAATTAGAGAATTTATCAGAAAAAGAAATCTTGGATTCATTCTATACTGATGTTCAATTCGGTACCGCTGGTATGAGAGGACTAATGGGTGTTGGCCCAAATAGGCTTAATATTCATACTATTAGAAAAGCAACATTAGGCTTTGCGAATTACTTGAACAAGAATAGTAAAAAGTCAGTAGCTATCGGTTATGATAATCGTTATAATTCAAAAGAATTTTCTTATGACTGTGCTAAATTGTTAGCTTCAAAGGGAATCAAAGCTTATATTTTTGATTCATTAAGACCTACACCAGAGTTGTCTTTTGCAGTTAGATATCTAAAATGCGATGGTGGTATTATGGTTACTGCTTCACATAATCCTAAAGAATATAACGGCTATAAATTATACGATGAGACAGGCTGTCAATTAATTCCTGAATTGGCCCAAAATGTTATCGATGAGATTAGTTTGCTTGGCGATATTCTAGAAATTAAACCAGATGAAGATTACGATAAGAGTTTAATTGTTGAAATAAACGATGAAGTTGATAAAGCATATGAAGAAAATGTTTTAGGAATTCAGCTTAGAAAAGATGTCGAAAAGAATTTCAAGATTGCTTTCTCACCTGAACACGGAACTTCAAACATCCCGGTTATGTCAACTTTAAAGAAGGCTGGCTATGATGTATACGAAGTTGAATGCCAAGCATATCCTGATCCAGCATTCTCTAATACCAAGACCCCTAATCCAGAAGAAAAGGGTGCTTATGAAGAAGTTCTAAAATTAGCTAAAGAAATTGATGCTAAGCTATTATTAGTAACTGACCCTGATGGCGATAGAATGGGAGTTGGTATTAAACACAATGGTGAATATATCGTATTAAATGGTAACCAAACAGGTGCCTTATTACTTGAATATGTTCTAAGTTCTTATGAGGATTTAGGAATTAAAGTTGAAAATCCTTGCATGTTCAATACGATAGTTACAAGTGATATCGGTGAAGCCATTGCTAGATATCATCATTGTGATAATGAAAGAACACTAACTGGTTTCAAATACATTGGCAACAAAGTTAGACAGTATGAAAAAACTCATGAAAAGAATTATGTCTTTGGATATGAGGAATCATACGGTTCATTAATATCTCCATTTGTTAGAGATAAAGACGCTACACAAGCTTGTTTGTTATTAGCTGAAGCATGTGCATATTATTTGAAACAAGGAAAGACATTAATTGATGTAATGAATGAAGCTTATGATAAAGTTGGCTATTATTATGACACACAATTCTCCATTATGCTTCCAGGTGCTGATGGTGCCGCTAAGCTTCAAGAAATTATGAACAAGATAAGAAATAATCCTCTACAAGTGCCAGGATATAAAACTTTAAAGATAGAAGACTATAAACTACAAAAAGTATACGAGAATGGCAATGTTGAAGATTTCAAGAAACATGATGTTTCTGATGTGTTAAAATATTATTTGGAAGATGGCTCATTTATCGCAATCAGACCTTCAGGTACTGAACCTAAATGTAAATGTTATCTTTCAGTAAAGGATAAGAGTATGGATTTAGCTAAAGCAAAATGTGATGGTTTTATTGCTTATGTTAAATCAATGATGGAATAATGATTGAAAAAATAAAGGAAAAAGCATTAGAAGAAAGGGTGCCTATCATTAAAGATGAAGGGTTATCCTTTCTTTTAAATCTCGTTAAAGAAAAAGGCTATAAAAATATATTGGAGCTTGGAACAGCGGTTGGCTATTCTAGTATGCATATGGCAAGTTTGAGCGAAGATATTCATATCGATACTATCGAAAGAAACGAAGATATGTATAATCAGGCAATTAAAAACATTGCTGATAATGGATATGAAGATCAAATAACCGTTCATTATATGCCTATTGAAGAATATAAAACAGATAAAAAATATGATTTTATTTTTGTAGATGCTGCAAAAGCACAGTATCAGAAATATCTTGAACAGTTCATTGATAACCTTTGTGAAGATGGCGCAATGCTGTTTGATAATATGATTTTTCATGGCTTAATCTACGAAGTTGATGATATTAAATCAAAGAATTTAAAATCACTCGTAAAGAAAATAATTAAATTTAGAGAATTTGTGCAGAATGATAATCGTTTTGATATAATTATGAATGACAACATTGGCGATGGAATACTAGTGTTAAGTAGGAGGAAAGGTTGCAACCTAAGAACATAGTTCTGTTGGGTTTTGTAAACAAAGCAGTTGAATATCTTGACAAGCATATAGATGACGATAAAAGCGATTACAAGCTTAACAAACTAAAAAATATTGATCTTGTATCTCTAGAAGAAGAGCTAAGTAAGAACTTAGAATTTTCTTTGGGCACATATCAATCTACAATGACTTCATTATTAAAAGCTGGTAATGAAGCTTTTGAAGATTTCTTAGATGCTCATGCAGAGAAAGTTAATTTGCTTGGTGATCTAAGTACTATTTTTGATAATGGTGCGCTTGATACTAAACGTGATGAAAAACAAGAATTAGAAGATTTACTTTCTTTCTATAATTTAGACGTTGATGACGAGATTATTCAAGAAGACTTTGTTGAAGAACTGCCTCAAGACAATGCTGAAGAAGAGTCTTTTGAACAGATAATTGGTGAAGACGATAAAGAAAATAAAGAAAAAGATATTGAAGAAGTAACGACAAAAATCCTTGATAAGATCTTAACTAATAATCCATTATTAAAAGCGTTAGTTGATGCAGCTAATTCAAATGAGATAAAAGTAGATGATATTAAAGAAATCGATGATCATAAAGAAGATGTTGAAATTGATAATATCGAAAATGAAGATGTAGAAACTAATGATGTTGAAAACGAAGATGTAGAAATCGAAAATACCAACGAAGTTGAAGATGGCGATGTCGATACATCAATTGAAGACTATCAAATAGAAGAGAATATTGAAGTTGCAACTGATGAATTGTTAGAAAATGCTGAACAAATCATTATTGAAGAAGATACTGTTGAAAGCAATTCTGATGGCGTTTTAGAAGATCTTATAGATAATTCCGAAGTAGACAACGAAGACATTATCATTGAAGATAATAATGCTATTGATGATATAGAAGACGAATTCTTAAAACAGATTGTTAAAGCTGCTGATGAGAACAAAGATATTAACAATGCTGAATTTGATGAATTATATGAATCAAGTAACAATGATGAAATAGATTCTATTTTCTCTGAAATAATTGATCACGAAAACAACGTTGAAGAAAGATTAGCAGAAGAGACTTTTTCAAATAATGAAGAAATCGAGCCAACCGAAGAAATAGTAATTCCAAAAGATGAAGAGCCAGTAATTGAAGAAGATACTGTTTTCGAAGAAGAAAAAGTTGAGATTCAACCTGCTGAAGAAATTGTTATTCCAGAAGAAGTTCAAGAGGAAGTTGCAGTTGAAGAAATAACAATCCCAGAAGAAGTTCAAGATGAGACCGTCGTAGAAGAAACTGAAGTTCTTGAAAAAGAAGAAGAAATAACTGAACCAGTAGTTGAAGATATTCCAGAAGTTATAGAGCAGCCTATTGAAGAGCCTATTATTGAGCCGACGATAGATGTTGAAGGGATAGTATTAACTGATGCTCTTGAAGATGAAATACCTGTTGAAGAAGAATATGTTGATGCTAAGGTTGATACAGAACAAGAACTAAGAACTATTACAAATTATGTTCCTGAAACATTAGATTCTTTAGTGAATGAAATAAAAGAAGAGATAGAACCCGAAATAACGGTACAGCCTAGCACTGAAAGCACTGCTCAAACATATGTAAGTTCCTTAATAGATGATTTAAAGAAACAAATGCTTGAGGAAGAAAAAGCTAAAGTTCAAGAAGATGAACAAAGGCAAGCTATTTACGAAGAGATTCATAAGTCTTATCCTTATTTATCAAGTGCATTTGTTAAATCGGTATACGATTTAAAGAACAGTATAAATGATGAATATGCTGAAGGCATGAAAGTGATCTTATTAAGCCGTATCATATTCAAAAATGTTGAAGAATTAAGACAATTTGCGGAAGTGGTAATGAACCATGGCTATCAAATAAATGTTGATGAAAAACAAATGATAGTAGACTGTATTAAACAGTTGACTAACAGTCGTGGAAAGATTATTGCATTAATATTTGATATCGCTAATCAGGCTGCTGCTTTGAACGGTGTTTATGAAGGCTACCGTGTAATTGTTGATGAAGTATAAAAGTAATAGAATAATAGTGTGAGGTGATAATATGACAAACAAGAATCCTTATGAAAATCAAGACACAGTTGATATTCCAGATTTTGTAGAAGACAAAACTAATTCATCAAGTGTTGATATGTCAATCTTCAAGATGAACGATAATTATGATGACGATGATCAATATGATGATGAAGATGATTACACAGATGAATTGGAACCTAGAAAGCCATTAAAGTTAAACGTTCCTGTTATTATCTTAGGTGTACTAGTTGCGGTTCTATTAATAGTTTCAATCGTATCAATCATTAAAAAGTCTAGTGCTGACAAGCAAGTTGAAGAATTAACTACTCAAGTTGAAACATTGAAGAAGAAAAATAAAGCATATGAAGACGAGATTTCTACTTTAAATGCTAAAGTTGCTGAACTTGAATCAGGCAAAAAAGACGACAAGAAAGATGATAAGAAAGACGATAAAGACGACAAGAAAGACGATAAAGAAGTTACTGGCGACGGTAATTATGTAATTGTTGTTGATGGTGGTGTCAATCTACGTGATGAGCCAAGTATGGATGGCGAAGTTGTTGGCTCAATTGGCGAAGGAGCATTTGAAGGTGTTGGCGATCCAATCGAAGACGAAGATGGAAACATTTGGATCAAAACTAACGAAGGCTCTTATGCTTGTATGAAATACCAAGGTCAAACATTTATAAAAGCTAAGTAAGAGTTCAACTCTTACTTTTTTAAGATGATATGAAAGATGTAATCAAAATTAGAGGTAATCATAAACTTAGTGGTGAAGTTACTGTTTCTTCATGCAAGAATTCAGCGGTAGCTATTTTGCCTGCGGTTGTTTTGGCTAGTGAAGTAGTCAAACTTTATGATGTTCCTGACATTGAAGATATTAAAGTATTAATTAAACTTTTAGAATTGTTGGGTGTTGAAGCTTCTAAAAAAGGTGATTGCATCACTTTTGATTCCACTAATGTTAAAAACATTGATTTATTAGATGACGATGTTAAGAAATTAAGAGCATCATATTATTTTATGGGTGCTTTGTTAGGTAGATTTAAACATGTAAAAATGTATTCTCCAGGTGGATGCAATTTAGGTCCTAGACCTATTGATTTGCATCTTAAAGGTTTTGAAGCGCTTGGTGCTAAAATTAGCCAACATGGAGACGTGATTGAAATTGATGCTGATGAGCTTATTGGTGACGAAATATACTTAGATTTTGCATCTGTTGGCGCTACTATCAACATCATGCTTGCGGCTTGTTTTGCGAAAGGTAGAACAACCATTAATAATGCTGCAAAAGAACCAGAAATAATTGATTTATCTTCAATGCTAAATAAGATGGGCGCACGTATCAGAGGTGCAGGTACTTCGGAGATTACTATTGATGGTATCAATAGATTAAAAGGCTGCATTCATGATATTATTCCTGATCGTATTGAAGCTGGTACATATATAATTGCTGCTGCCGCTGTTGGAAACAATGTTAAGGTTAATAACGTTATTCCTCAACATATTGAAGCACTTACATCAAAACTTGAAGAGATGGGTGTTATTATGCAAATTGGTTCCGACTATGTAAAAGTAGTAGGCTGTAATGATCTTTTGGCTACAGATGTAAAAACGCAACCATTCCCAGGTTTTGCTACAGATTTGCAACAACCTCTTACGGCTTTAATGTGTTTGGCAAAAGGTGACAGCCATATTGAAGATACGATTTATCCTGAACGTTTCAAACATTGTGATGAATTAAATAAGATGGGTGCTAGTATTAAATACCATAAAGGTTCAAGCACTATTCATGGTGGAACACCATTAACAGGCAGCGATATTACGGCAAGAGATTTACGCTGTGGAGCAGCATTAGTAATTGCTGGTTTGATTGCTGATGGGGAAACAATCATTCATGATGCTTATCATATATATCGTGGATATGATTCAATTATTGAAAAATTAAGAGCTTTAGGAGCAGATATTGAGTAATATCTATTGTTTCTGTTGTATATATATGTTATTATTATTAGGCATGTAAACTTACTTTGGGTTGATAAGATACTCAAGGCGGAAGGGAGAAAGAAAACATGAAAAAAGATATACATCCAGGTTATTACAAGGTTACAGTAACTTGTACAGGTTGCGGTGCAACATTCGAGACTGGTTCAACTAGCAAGGAAGGTATCAAGGTTGATACTTGCTCAAATTGTCATCCATTCTTTACAGGAAGACAAAGATTCGCAGCAGCTGCTGGTAGAATTGAGAAATTCAATAAGAAGTATGGTCTAGAAAACAAACAAGGTAAATAATTACCTTGTTTTTTTCGGTATAATAATCTTATAAGGCATTGTTATGTATCAAAGATATAGAGATGGTTGGGTTGAAACAATCAGTGGTTGCATGTTTGCAGGCAAAACAGAAGAGTTGATAAGAAGAATCAAAGTTTTGGAATATGCAAAGAAACATATAATTGTTTTTAAACCAGAAATTGATAATAGATATTCTGATTCAAAAGTTGTTTCGCACGCTGGATCATCGGTTGAATCTATTGTTATCGAAAAACCTATTGAGATACTAAAACATGTCAAAGATGATACTGAAGTTGTTGCTATCGATGAAGTTCAATTCTTCGATGAGTCAATTTGTGATGTTGCTAATGAATTGGCTGCTAGGGGCATTAGAGTTATGTGCGCTGGGCTAGATACTGACTTTAGAGGAGAACCATTTGGGCCAATGCCAAAGCTTATGACTCAAGCAGAATTCTGTACAAAGCTATCTGCTGTATGTAATAAATGTGGTGCTCCTGCAACAAGAACACAAAGAATTATTAACGGCAAACCTGCCCACTATAACGATCCAATCGTATTAGTTGGTGCTGCTGAATCATATGAGGCTAGATGTAGACATTGCCATCAAGTTATGGGCAAACCAAATGCAAAATTAGGGAAATGATTATGGACGCTAGAATTATTAAATTACAAGAAATTGAAGATCGCTATTTAGAAATTGGAAATCTCATGTTACAAGATGAGAATGTTTCTAATGTCAAAATGTATACTAAGCTTTCTAAAGAACAGGCTAAATTGAAGGGGTCTTATGATGCTTATCAAGACTTCAAAAAATACACACAAATCATCGAAGATGGCCAAGAAATGTTGAAGGAAGATGATCCTGAAATTAAAGAAATGGCTCAAATGGAAATTGATGACGCAAAAGCAAAACTTGATGAGCTTGATAAACGTATTGAACAACTATTACTTCCTAGAGACCCTGAAGATTCTTATGACTGTTTAGTAGAAATTAGAGGTGCTGCAGGTGGCGATGAAGGAAACATCTTTGCTGGTGATTTGTTTAGAATGTATTCATATTACGCAGAATCATTAGGATACAAGATTGACGTTATGGAATCTAGCGAAGGTGAAGCTGGCGGCTATACGTTAATCAGTTTTGCAGTTAAGGGAAATGATGCATATAGACACTTTAAATTTGAGTCAGGTGCACATCGTGTTCAAAGAGTTCCTAAGACCGAAACTCAAGGTAGAGTACAAACTTCAACTGCTACAGTAATTGTGTTCCCTGATGTTGAAGATGAAGACATCGAAATTCCTGATTCAGATTTAACAATCGAGACACATAGATCTTCTGGCGCTGGTGGTCAACATATCAACAAGACCGATAGTGCTGTCAGAATTGTGCATGTTCCAACAGGCATCACTGTTAACTGCCAAGATGGTCGTAACCAAATAGCTAATAAAGAGACAGCTATGCGTATCATCAAGGCCAGAGTATACGAATACTATAAACAAAAGAAAGAGGAAGAAGAAGGCGCTATTAGACGTTCTAAGATTGGAACAGGTGATAGGTCTGAAAAGATAAGAACTTATAATTATCCTCAAAATAGAGTTACTGATCATCGTATTGGTTTAACATTAAATAAACTTGATAGAATTGTTGAAGGCAAGCTTGATGAAATAATTGATGCATTGCTTGCGAATGATGATAAAGAAAAACTATTAAATGGCAACATATAATCAACTAATACATAAATATACAAAAACGTTCAATGATAAAGGCTTATCGGCAAATATGCTGAAAGCTTTTATTTTTGAGTTATGCAATGACAACAACGTCAATCTTTATTTAGAAATGGATAATGAATGTCTGCCTGTCATTGAAGAAAAATATGAAGAAGGGGTAAAACGATTATTAAATAACGAACCAATGAACTATGTATTAGGTTATTCATATTTTTATGGCTACAAAATGTTGGTTAATAATGACGTTTTAATTCCAAGATATGAAACAGAAGAACTTGTTGGACTAATATTAAGCAAATATGATGAATATTATCCAAAGATGAATATAGATATTTGCGATGTAGGAACAGGTTCTGGTGCTATCGCGATTGCATTAAAGAAAGAAGAAGATAGATTAAATGTTTATGCTTCTGATATTTCTAGTGAAGCAGTAGCAGTAGCTAAAGAAAATGCTAAGTTAAATGATGCTGAAGTTAATTTTATGGTTGGCTCGATGTTGGAACCATATATAGAAAACGGTATTAAAGTTGATGTTTTAGTATCAAATCCTCCTTATATTAAAAACGATGAAACATTAGAAAATTCGGTTAAAGATTATGAACCACATTTAGCACTATTTGGTGGCGATGATGGTCTTAAATTTTATCGCATTATCTTTGAAAATGCCTTAAAGGTTGTTAAAGACAATGGTTTGATGTTTTTTGAAATGGGATATGACCAAAAAGAGAATCTTACCAATTTAGCAAAAGAATACTTCCCTAATGCGATAGTTGAAGTATTTAAAGATATTAATAAAAAAGATCGTATGTTGATGATAAAATTGTAGAATTTATCGAAAATGTATGCGTTTTCACAATGCTATCACATTCATATGATATAAAAATAATGTAATAATTTTTTCATTAATATCTTCCATTAAAAAGTTTTACGTAAGAGCTCCTAATAGGAGCTTTTATGTTGATATAATCTAGTTAGAGGTGTTAACATGTCAAACAAAACAATTGAAGGTCTATTGGAAAGAAAATCTGTACGCGTATTTACTAAAAAGCAAATAAGTAAAAAAGATAAACAAGCTATCTTTGAGGCGGCTATCAATGCACCTACAGCAGGTAATATGCAATTATATTCAATAATTGATGTGACTGATGAGGATGTTAAGGTAAAACTAAGCATATATTGTGATAATCAGCCATTTATTAAAGATGCCAAAATGGTTTTGGTTTTTTTGGCTGATTATCAAAAATGGTATGAAGGTTTTAAACAATGTGGTTGCAAACCTCGTCATCCTTCATATGGAGATTTTCAATTATCTACTGTTGATGCAGTAATTGCAGCACAAAATGCTGTAGTAGCCGCATGGTCTCTAGGAATCGGCTCTTGTTATATTGGCGACATCATAGAAAGACATGATGATGTTTGTAAAATACTTAATTTGTCTAGTTATGCTGTTCCAGCGTGTATGGTTGTATTTGGATACCCAACTAAACAACAACTGTTAAGGAATAAACCTAAACGTGTTGATTTGAAATATACTGTTTTTGAAAATGAATATCGAAAATTATCAAAAGAAGAAACTAAAGACATGTTCCAAAACAAAGCTCCTGAAGGATTGTACGAATCTTGGATGAATGCTTTCTATAAACGAAAATATAATTCAGATTTTTGTAAGGAGATGTCAAAATCAATGAAGAAATATCTTAAGAAATATGAAATATAGCTAAGCATTGCTTAGCTATATTATTTGTGTGCCAGGCATGGCATATATCTCGAGAGTGAAAGTCTCTTATGGGCGTTAGTGCCTTAACGAACCATTAGCCAATATCAAGGGTGTCATTGGT
>JAGHUL010000053.1 GCA_018064825.1 Candidatus Colivicinus equi | reverse complement strand
AAAAGAGTATGCGCTGATTCAGGATATGGTTCATATGATAACTACGAATTCTTAAATCAAAACAATATAGAAAACTATGTAAAGTATTTTACTTTTGATGGAAATGTCAGTGGTAGAAATCCTGATTCATATTATTTAGAGGATGATGGTTCATTAAAATGTTTAAATGGCAATGTTGGTAATAAAATCATAGAAACAAATAGACATCCGAAAACTGCTAATAGTGTTTTCTATAAAGTAGAAGGATGTAATACTTGTCCTTTTAAAGACTACTGTAAAAGATATATGAAAAATAAAGATGAAGATTTCAAAATCTTTGAAGTAAATGAAAGATTGGTTTTCTATAAACAAGAAGCATTTAATAATTTATTATCACCCAAAGGTATCGAGATGAGAGTTAATAGATCTTCGCAAGTCGAAGGTGCATTTGGTGTTATTAAACAAGATATGAACTATGAACGATTAAGAAGAATTCTAATTGATAAAGTTGAAACAGAATTCATGCTTACGTTTCTTGGCTACAACATAAGAAAACTTTTTAGACATTTCGAAGGCAAAGCTAAATTTAATTATTGGGTAGCTCCAACTGATTTAAAACCAGAAGAAAAGAAAAAACCAAGTGCTAAACGATTATCCAATAAAGTAAATAAAAAGAAAAATAAATCTATAAACGAAGAAGCTAAATCAAAATATAAATATAAGTAAAAGAAAAGAGCTATAACGCTCTACTTACTAGTAGGTTTCGTTACAGCCCCTTTTTTTATGGGACATACATATGGACAAAAGAATAGAAAATATTCCAAAGAATTTAAAGAACAGATAAAAACAATTTATCTTAATGGAAATGGAACGAAAAATAGTATCTCAAGAGACTATGATTTGCCTATTAAAACCGTTGGCACATGGATCGATAAGTGGAATCATCCGGAAAGATATTTACCAAAGGGTAAAAAGAAAGGAAGACCAAAAGATTCTGAAACTGATTGGAAAGAAAAGTATGAAATATTAAAAAAATACCAGGCCTTCCTCAAGGCACAACGAGAGAGAAAGTAACATTTATTAATTTATATATAGATAAATATAAACTTTCTAATATGTGTGAAGTACTCAACATCTCTAAGCGTACATATTATAAATATCGTAATAGCGAAGATAAAGATTATTATGATTATTTAATAGTTAAAGAGATATTTGATGACTCTAGATGCACATATGGATCTCGTAGGATAGTTGAAGGTCTAAAGATTAAATATGGTGTAATATTTAATCGCAAAAAGGTTCAGCGAATTATGAATAAGTACTATTTAAAGCCACGTTATTATAAAGAACCAAAAACAAATAATAATCAAAAACGTTTAGAAGAAAACGTTAAACCTAATCTATTAAGAAGAGATTTTACAGCTACTAGATTAAATCAAAAATGGTGTACAGATGTTACATATATTATTTATAAAGGCAGTAGAGCTTATCTATCATCAATAATAGATTTATATGATAGAAAGATAGTTTCTTACGTTATATCAAGATTCAATAACAATAAATTAGTTATAGATACTCTAAATCAAGCTTTAGCTAAAAGAAAAGACGTACATGGATTAATATTACATTCCGATCAAGGATTCCAATATACGTCTTATGAATATAAAACTATCTGTGCTGGCAAAGGTATATTAATATCTATGTCAGCTAAGGGTTCACCAGCCGACAACTCACCAATTGAAAACTGGCATTCCTTACTTAAGAAAGAAGTTTTATATAACAATAATATAACATCTCTATCTCAGTACATCACTTTAGTAGAAGATTGGATAGAATTCTATAACACTTCAAGAATAAGCATAAAAAAGAAGTGATTTTTATCACTTCTTTAAGAAGACTCTTTTTTAACAGTTACCATTTTGGGGTCCACTGTCTATAAGACTTTATTTTTCTTTTAAATAATCTTCTAATATACTATCTGGACCGTCATCCCACATGCCGGTATAAACGAAAGTCCTCATTATTGAGGACTTTTTAATGTTTTTGTCTTTGGCAAAGTAATTGCAAATATCAAGTATAATAACCCACACACTAATGAGACAATAGCTCGAATAGTTGATAAGTCACCAATAATAACTGTCATATGTGGAAGTGCTGTTAAGCACAATAAGATGCCAAAGAAAATCATCAATTTTTTATGTTCGTTAAAGATGAAAGCAGCTAATCCCGCAATCAAATGAATGCATGGAATTGCATATAGAGCAATGCAATAAGCTTTAGCTTCTGGTGTGTTTAAAACAGATATCTTTAGAATATATTTGTTTGTTGAATACTCATAAATCAAAACAAAATATGTCGCAATAGCTACGACTATTTCAACTATTGATAATACTCTAAGTGCTTTTTTACTCATAAGAAAATTCTAATATTTAATTTTTACCAAGTAAAGACCGTGTGGATCTACATTGTATCTTCGTGTGTTCTTGCTTGGAACATCAACCATCTTTTTTACATCAGCTAGACCCTTTTGTCCCCTAGCTAAATCTATCAAAGTACCAACCATTATTCTGACCATGTTTCTTAAAAAACCGGTGCCAGTAACTGTGATATATAACATATCTTTTTTCTGAACTATTTTAAATTCTTTGATTGTTCTAACTTGATTAGGATATTCACTATAACTAGAAGTATTAAACGAACCGAAATCATGAGTACCTAAATATAACTTTGCTCCTTCCTTCATCAAATCTATATCTAATTTATAGTGACATTGATATGCATAGCCATTCTTGAACACATCATATTCGCCAATATTGATTAGATAACGATAAGTTTTTTCTTTTACAGAAAAACGAGCGTGGAAATTTTCATCTACGTACTCAACCTTGCTGATATAAATATCTGGAGGTGTAGAACTATTTATGGCATATTGAAGCTTCTCGGGCTTAATAATTCTTTCATCATCAAAATGAAACACTTGGCCAATAGCGTGCACTCCGGCATCTGTTCTTGATGACATAACAATCCTTATATCTTTGACAAATATTTTCTTTAAAGCTTTCTCGATAACATCTTGAATAGCTAAACCGTTAATCTGTGATTGAAAACCTACATAGTTATTGCCATCATAAGAGACTGTTACTTTATATCTCATAAGACAAACCTACTTGCTATACTTAAAGCCATTACAACAAAATTTAAGAATAGATAAACATAATCACGTGCCGCAAATGACAATACATGATATCTAGTTCTTTCTGCACCAGGCACATATCCTCTAGCTTCCATTGCATCTGCCAATTCATATGCTCTTTCAAAAGCGACAGAAAACAAAGGAATAATTAAAGACAATATAGCAGCTATCTTTTCTGATAACTTACCATTCTCAAAATCAACACCACGTGATTTCTGTGCATTCATGATTCTCATTGTCTCTTCAATTATTGTTGGAATAAATCTCAAAGCAATAGAAATCATCATTGCAATTTCATGCGTTGGGAAATGTATTATTTGTAATGGTTTTAATAAACGTTCAATACCTAAAGTTAAATCCAAAGGTTTCGTAGTAGCTGTTAATGTTGTTGTAAGCATGATCATCAACAACAATCTAACTACGACAAATAATGTATTGAATATAGCATCAGAATATATTTCAACAGGTCCTAATTGAATTAATAAGTCACCTGTTTTAAGTGTTAAGACATTAATTACAAGTAAGAATATCATCATAAATATCATTGGTTTTACTGAAGAAATAACATATTTAAAATTAAGTTTAGCCAACAATATTTCAATGATTAATATGATTCCGATTAATAAGAAAACATACCAACTCTTTGGTACAAATATAGCGACAATCATCAAGATTAAAGCTACTAGTTTAGAACGTGGGTCTAATCTATGAATTATCGAATCTAGAGGTATATATTTTCCTAATACTAAATTATTCATCTATCTTACTTGCCTACTTATTTCATTCACAACATCATCAATTGTTCTAGCATCACTTGATACTGTAAAACCGTTATCTCTCAATTCGTTCTTTAAAGTTACAATTTGTGGTTGTAATAGATTGTATTCATCCAGTAATTCTTTGCGATTAAATAAATCTAATGTTGGACCGTTATATGCAATCTTTCCATCTACTAAAACGACAGTATTATCACAATAGTTATAAACCATTTCATTATCATGAGTAACGATAATGATTGTCTTGTTTAACTTCTTGTTTAAGTTTACGAACAAATTAATTATTTCTTTACCACCCATTGGATCTAGACCTGCAGTTGGTTCATCTAACACAATTATTTGAGGATCAATTGCTAAGATACCTGCAATCGCGATTCTTCTTTTTTGACCGCCTGATATCTCTAAAGGTGAAACGTCATAATATTTAGGGCCGATACCTACCAAAGTTAAAGCATCGATAGCCCTTTTCTTGCATTCTTCTTCTGAATAACCAAAATTCTTTGGTCCAAACATTACATCTTTGATAATCGTTTCTTCAAATAATTGATATTCTGAAAATTGGAATACTAAACCAACATCTTTTCTTAATGCTTTTAAGAAACGATGCTTTTGATTGGCTATTAGTTCATGGTCTAGTATCTCTAGACGTCCAGATGTTGGCATCAATAAACCATTCAGATGTTCAACTAGTGTTGACTTACCTGAACCAGTTTCGCCTATAATAGCTGTTATTTTGCCTTCTACGATATCTAGGTTAATATTGTCTAATGCTTTGTGGGCATAAGGCATGCCTAAATCGTAGACATAGCTTAATTCTTTGAACGATATTGACATAACTCTTTTACCACACCTTTAATACTATCTTCTTTAACTTTTATCTTCTTCTTAGCCAAAGCTTCCTTAACTAACTCTATAAAAGGAATATCTAATTTAATCTTTCTTAATTCTTCTGGATGCACAAAAACATTCTCTGGTTTATCATGCATATACAATTTGCCATTATTTAATACAACACAATCTTCTGATTGCATAACTTCTTCAATATCATGAGTTATAGAAATTATTGTAAAGTCAGGATTCTTTGATAGTTCATACATAAATGACTTTATTTCTTTTCTGCCCTTTGGATCTAGCATACTTGTAGCTTCATCAAAGATAATGATGTTTGGTTGCATTGCCAAAACACCAGCTATAGCTACTCTTTGTTTTTGACCACCAGACATATTTTGTGGTTCTTTATTTAGATAATTAGCTAAGCCAACCTTTGTGGCATATTCCAAAATAATATCGTCCATCTTGCTAGGATCAACTTTACGGTTCTCTAGACCAAAGGCAATATCATCTTTAACTGTTGAACCAATGAACTGATTATCTGGATTTTGGAAAACAATGCCAAGTTTTTCTCTAATTTTAGGCAAATTCTCTTCGCAAACCTTAACTCCATCAATGATGATTTCGCCAGATTTAATTGTTAGTAAACCAGCCATCAGTTTAGCTAATGTTGATTTACCAGAACCATTGTGGCCGATAATCGTAGTATAGGTTCCCTTTTCAATATTAAAAGAAACGCCATCTACCGCATTAGTTGTATCGCCATAAGAAAAACAAACATTTTTTACTTCTATAAAACTCATATCATTAAAATTATACAATATATTACTTATTTAGACCTTCTTTTAACATATTCATCAAGAACAGGCACAAGTGGATTAGAAATATCTTTAGGTAACTTATCTATATCAAAAAATCTTAATTCGCTTATTTCTTCTAGCTGTGGTTTTAATTCTCCATGATACTTATTACATGTATAAATAATTTCAACATTAGATACTTCATCGCCATTTGGATATATGTAATGAACTTCTTTACCAGAACTGATCATAAAGAATTCTAATTCTTCCCCAACTAGTCCTGTTTCTTCATAAAGTTCTCTTAAAGCACAATCTTCAACCTTTTCATCTATCTCAATAGATCCGCCCGCATAACCCCATTTATGATTGTCAGTTCTCTTACCTAATAGTATTTGGCCTTTGTCATTTTCGATAATAACGCTTGCCGCAACTTGAATTAAGGTAAGATGACCAACAATCTTTCGTAAATCCATAATATAATTACTCATCAAATACCTTCTTTGACAAAGCTATATAGCCTTCTTTTAAATCATCTATATCTTTTACCACAATTTCCATAGGACACATACCATCATTTCTTCTGTTGATGATATATGGCACAAGTTCATCGTACTGATAATCTATATTATATTTATCTAAAACTTCTTTTCCTGCAACAGATAGTATCAAAGCATTAACTCTCTTAGCTCCAGAATAAGCAAATAACATTGCACTAGCCTTGCCTACTACCTTATCAACTACTTCTAAACCTAAAAAATAGTCCTTATTTTCTCTAATTTTACTAATAACCGGCATAATCCCGCTATCTATAGAGTTATATCCATTTGAAGCAATAATTGAGTAATTATTTGCTAATAATCTATCTTTTAAATTCATAAAATCATTATATTGAGTTATAATTATATGTGCAAATAAAAGGAGAAAAAATATGCCACTAGTAACATCAAAAGAAATGTTTGAGAAAGCTTATAATGGCGGTTATGCTATTGGTGCTTTCAACGTAAACAACATGGAAATTATCCAAGGTATTACTGAAGCTGCTAAAGAATGCAATGCCCCAGTAATTCTACAAGTTTCTAAAGGAGCTAGAGCTTACGCTAATAGAACTTATTTAGTTAAATTAGTTGAAGCAGCTGTTATTGAAACTGGTCTTCCAATCGTTCTTCACCTAGATCATGGTGATAGTTTCGAAACTTGTAAATCTTGTATCGATGATGGATTTACATCTGTTATGATTGATGCTTCTTCTAAATCATTTGAAGAAAACATTGCAATCACAAAACAAGTAGTTGAATATGCTCACGCTCATGGCGTAGTAGTAGAAGCTGAATTAGGTACATTAGCTGGTGTTGAAGATGAAGTACAAGTTTCTGCAGAAGATTCATCATATACTAGACCAGAAGATGTTGAAGAATTCGTTAAGAGAACTGGTTGTGACTCATTAGCAATCGCTATTGGTACATCTCATGGTGCTTACAAATTCAAACCTGAACAATGCACAAGAAATGAAGAAGGTATCTTGGTACCTCCTCCACTAAGATTCGACATTCTAGAAGAAGTACAAAAGAGACTTCCTGGCTTCCCAATCGTTCTACATGGTTCTTCATCTGTTCCTCAAGAATGGGTAAAAGTAATCAATGAAAACGGTGGTAAGATGCCTGATGCAGTTGGTGTTCCAGAAGAACAATTAAGAAAAGCTTCTAAGATGGCTGTATGTAAGATTAACATCGACTCTGACTTACGTTTAGCTATGACTGGTTCTATCCGTCAATTCTTCAATGAACATCCTGAAAAATTTGACCCTAGAGAATACTTAAAACCTGCTAGAGCAAACATCAAGGAATTAGTTAAACATAAGATTTGCGACGTATTAGGTTGCAACGATAAGATCTAAATTAATTAAGGGACAAGCAATTGTCCCTTAATTTTTGGAAAGAAAAGTTTGCTTATTCAGCAAACTTATTTTATTTCTTCTAATAGACACACGGCTTGAGCCATAGCACCTTCATTTCGGCCAATAAAGCCTAAACCTTCAGCACAAGTTGCCTTTACATTGATTCTACTTACTTCACAATGTAAGTGCTCCGCAATGTTTTGCCTCATTTGTTGTATATGAGGAGCCATCTTTGGCTTTTCAATGATGATTAATGAATCGACATTGCCAATCGCATAACCATTTTCTATCATCATCTTATATGTTTCATCTAATAACGTTAACGAACTTATTCCTTCATATTTAGGATCCTTATCAGAGAAATGAGTGCCAATATCTCTTAACCCCATTGCACCAATAATAGCTTCAATAATCGCATGTAGCAGAACATCGGCATCACTATGTCCTAATAATCCCTTCTCATAAGGAATCTTCACACCACCAATAATCAAATCTCTTCCTTCAACAAGACGATGAATATCTTGTGATTGACCTATTCTCATATTTGTACCTCTCTAATATCATCGACAACATTATCGGTCTCTAAAAGCAAAACATCTTTAGCCTGGTGTCCTTTAGAAACTAATACGCATTTAACACCCATTGCATCCGCAACATCCTTATCGTGTAAAGAATCACCTATCATCAAACAATCATCAGGATTCTTATCCTTTATCCAGTTTAATGCAACATTGACTTTTGATCCTGCATAAATGTTATCAATTCCTAATACTTCATCAAAATATTGTTCAATCTTTAAATGCTTAATTTGGCTTTTTAATTCATTTAGATCTGAAGCAGAAAGCAAAATATTTTTATAACCTAATTCTCTAGATTTGATAAGCATATCTACGACACCATCAAATACTTTATATTCATCTTTCTTACTGCAGTATTGTTTAAACCAATACTCACCAACTTCTTCATAAGAATACTTATTCCAATCAAAACCAACTCTAGTATAGTAATCCTTCACAGGGAAAGTAAAAAGATGGAGATATTCTTCTTTAGTCAAAGGACCACGAGGTAATTTATACTTCTCAATAGTCTTGTTTTCACAATCGATGCAAATATCTACATCATCAATAACCGTGCCATTAAAATCAAATATTAAATACTTCATATCTTCTTCCATTATACAAAAAAAGAGCTCTTTATTTGAGCTCTAGTATGTGTCCTCACTGTTTGTGTATCCACCCATGTCTGTATCTTCCTCAGGAGTTTCGCCTTCTTCAGGTTCATCCTCACCAAGTTCGATTTCACTTAAATCAATATGCGATTCAGAGAAAGTACGACGTTCCTTCAAGTCCCATTTGTTTTCCTTTAAAGAAACAAAACGAGAATCAAGAGTTAAGTCTGAATAAAATTGGGAAATGTAATCTGTTGACTTATTACAAGTCTTAGAAACTTCTTCCCAAAGTTTGCTGAAAGCAACGCAACGTTTCTTACTAGACAGAATATCGTATGCAACATCTGTCATAGATTTGACACTAGTCATCATTTTACCTCAATTTTTAATTTCTAACACTTTGTCCTCATCGTTAATAAGGTAGTGCACTAATATAGTATCATTATTTCTATTAAATTCAACTATTTTTACATCAATTTCAACAATTCCTTCAGGGCTAGTAATCTTGGCATAGGTCTTCTTTCTTAAATGAAGTTCTAACATATAATCACTAGCTTCCTTAAATAAGCAAATTCCATCATCAAAAATGCACACTTCAACATTGTTTTTTTCGATGTCAGTATATAGTAAACAGTTTTTATTTATGATGTCGGTAACCTCGTTTTCTTCGAAGTAACAGCCATCAACATTTCTTAAAATAACTTTAGGCATAGTACCAAACATTTTACTTAATCGAAAATTATTAGTCAATAATGGTAAAATTATCTTATGGAATATACAAATAAAAAAGTGTTAGTTATCGGTTTAGCTAGAAGCGGAATGGCTGCTATCAAACTGCTAAATAAATTAGGTGCACAAATCACCTTATCGGAAAGAAAAGAACCAAGTAAGGAAGAAATAGAAATATTAGAATCAATGAATGTCGAAATCACTAATCAAGAGATGAGTGTTTTTGAAAGAGATTTTGATTTAGTAGTTAAAAACCCTGGTGTTCCACCAGTTAGTCCTATTGTAAAAAGATTAAATGAAAGAAATATACCAATCATAACTGAGATTGAACTTGCCTATGATGTAAGCAAACCTCAACACTATATCGCAATTACAGGAACTAATGGCAAAACTACTACGACAACTATTGTCTATGAAATATTAAAACAAGCATATAAAGATAAAGCATTAGTTGGTGGTAATATCGGTACACCATTATGTGAACTAGTTTTACAATATAATCTTTTAGAAAATGAAGGCTATTATATTTCATTAGAAATTTCTAACCATCAACTTGTAGATATCATTAACTTCAGACCCGAAGTATCAACTATCATCAATCTAGGACCAGATCATTTGGAAACAATGGGTTCTTTGCATAATTACTACAAATCAAAAACTGAAGTATATCGCAATCAAAAAGACGATGATTTGTTTATTATGAACATTGATGATGAACTAGTTAAAGAATATAGCGCAAAATATCCTATTAATTGCAAGATAGAAACTTTTTCATTAGAAACTGATAAAGCATATGCATATTTAAAAGATAATTACATCTACGTCGATAATAAAAAGATATTATCTACTGATGATATTAAAGTCGTTGGAAAACACAATATTCAAAATATAGTAGTATCAATACTAGCTTGTCAAAAAGCTGGTGTAAGTAACGAAGATATTGTCACTGCAATAAGCAATTTTAAAGGCGTAGAACATCGAATTGAATTTGTAAAAGAAATAAATGGTGTTAAATATTATAACGATTCTAAAGGCACAAATACCGATGCAACTATTACTGCACTAAAGGCGTTTGATAAAGGAATTATTTTACTCGTCGGCGGATATGAAAAAGGGCTAGATATGAGTGAAATGAGAAAATATCTAAAACCTGTTAAGAAAGTAATTGGTTTTGGTGTTGCTGGTAAGAGAATCGCATCAGACCTAGTTAATGATCCTATCATCGTTACAACACTAGATGAAGCAATTAATGAAGCATATAGCTTAGCTACTGATGGTGATGTTGTATTATTATCACCTACAACTTCTTCGTATGATCAATATTCAGGATATGAAGAAAGAGGAAGACATTTTAAGAAGTTGGTAAATAGCCTATGAATAATAAGTATATCGGGGTCTTTGACTCAGGAATTGGTGGGTTAACGGTTGTCAAAGCAATAATGGAAGCATTGCCAAATGAAAATATAGTTTATTTTGGTGATACTTTAAATAGCCCTTATGGCGATAAGAAAGAAAGCCAAATAATTGAACTCGCAAAACAAGACGCAAAGTTCTTGGAACAATTTGATTTAAAAGCATTAGTTATTGCATGTAATACCGCTGATGCCATAGCAAGAAATACAATCATGAAAATGTATGATACACCAGTTTTTGGCGTTGTAGGTCCTGCAAGTAAATACGCCTGCGCAATTAGTACAAACAAGAAAATCGGTGTTATCGCAACTACAGCAGCGATTAATTCCAAAGCATATGAAAAAGCTATTAAGAAGATAGATGAAAATGTTGCAGTGTATTCTAATGCTTGTCCATTATTAGTTCCACTAGTTGAACAAGGCAAATTTACTGATGATTGTATAGAAACAAAAGAAATACTAGCTGGATATTTAAAGCCACTACTAGACAAGGGTATAGACTCATTGATACTTGGATGCACACACTATCCATTATTGGCTAATATGGTTAAACAAATTGCCCCTAATATCAACATTATCTCTTCATCTCAAGCAGCTGCAGAAAAAATAAAAGCTGATCTAACAAAGTTAGATATGTTGTCAGATGAATTGATAGAACGACAATTTTATGTGTCAAGCAATCCTGAAGGGCTTGCGAAATTGGCTAATATATTCATCAACAATTTCAATTATGAAGTCAAATTAAAATGGTAATTTAAATTAATGTGTGTCTTTCGAAAAACACGCTTTAAATTATCGTGTGTCTAAAACACAAGAAAACGGTAATTTAAATTAGTTCAGGGTTTTTAAGGGGTAAGGCCTTTAAATTCCTTCAGGGTTTAAGTTATTAGAAGGTCAAATCGATTAAGATTTGACCTTTTTATATGATCCTCTTTTAGGCATATATCTTTTGATGCGTTTATTGGATTTTTCGTCTAGTGGTTTTTCATAAAGATTCTCTGAATACATAATTCTATTTCTGAATCTTTTGAAGTTCGCATAGCCATTAGCGATGTCTTTTATCTTCTTAACGTATTTATTCTTGTTTTCTATCTTCCCGTTAGATAGTCTTTGACCATTATAAGGAATGAAAGAGTTTAATATTTCTTCTTTCCATCTTGATAAGGTATTCGCAAATTCTATAAACTGTTCAATACTAGATAATAAACAATCGTTGATATAGTTATCAAAAATTGATTCAAGTTCCGCTCTAGTTTTTAAACCAAATAGATTATTAAAAGATAAATAATCTTCTTTTAGATAATAAGCTCGAGTTAATGTATCATCAATCTTTAATAATTCATCTAATAATTCTGATTCAGACATCAAAATATTATAGTGGCGATTATCTATTCTTTCAGTTTTAATATCATTTAAATCTTTAAATAATAGATAGTTTTTATGTTTTAAAAGATAGTATTCATCAGATCCTTTATTACTATCATAATTTTTCATTACTCTTTTTCTTATAGTATCTAGATAAGTATTGAGTAATTGAACAACATGAAATGAATCAATACATATAGTAGTTCCTTTAAAACGCCTATAAATAACTGATTTATAGACACTATTCATATCCATCGTTACATATTTAACTCTTTTTCTTTCTTCTTGTGGGATATACTTAAAGTAATCTAATAGAGCATTTTTCTTTCTTGAATCAAGTACGTCCAATACTTCGCCGTTAAGGCCCAGAATCATGAAAGCAAATTTACTCTTAGAGTACTTAGAGAAATAGAATTCATCAATGGAAATTACTTCTCTAAGTTTTTTTCTTTCTATTTGAACATAAGAGTCAAATACTTCAATTATCTTAGTAACACTTATATTTAAGCTTTGAGCTATTTCTGAGAAGTTATGATTATATCTTTTAATCTCAGCCAATATATATTCAATCGCATTATCTGATAACTTATAGTCTTTTGATTTAAACGGATCTTCTTCATAGAAGGTTTTACCACATTTACATATAAACCTCCGAGCTTTATATTTAATGATTACATTCTTAGAATGGGGAATGGTTTTAGTAAAGTATTCTTTTACTTTATGTCCATACTCTCCACATTCTTTACACCTTCCTCCGTTATTCTTTAGCTTCACATAATAGTAAGTTATATTGCCTTTCTTAACATCCTTAATATCATCTATATCTTTCATTCTTAAATCACATCCTAATATTGGTTTAAAATCATCATTCATATTTATACCGTCCTTTAAGACATAATAAAAAGAACCTGGTTATAATCCAAGTTCTGATACCCTGAACCAATTTAAAGGGTGGGGGTCACCCTGAACAGATTTAAATTACC
>JAGHUL010000112.1 GCA_018064825.1 Candidatus Colivicinus equi | reverse complement strand
CTCCTAAAACTAATCATATAAAAAGACCTACATTTCTGTAGATCTAAAAACCCCATGAATATTCAAAGGCGTATAGCCACCCCAAGATTATTCAAATAATCTTTAAATCTCCCTTTGGTGGTATTTTTTAAATATAATTGTATTGTTTTAATGTTTAAATAAATGCAGATCTAATTAAAACCCCAATTCGCATAAGATCGAATTGGGGTGAGGACATTTAATCTGCTCATATTCCTAAATATATTCTGGCAGCTTTCTTAACTGGTTTCATACGTTTGATGTATGTCTTTTCCGCTGCTGATTTAATAGACTTAGTTTTCTTATAGTTTTTCTTAAATAGTTTTAATGTTGTCGAGATTGCTAAGAATCCTAATATTGGTGGAAGACTATCAGCTAGGTTGCCTTTTATCTCTTCAACTTTTTGATTTGCGATATCAACATTTTCTATAACTTCTTTTTTTATTTGCCTTGCTTGCCATAATGGCTTATTAGCTTTATGTTTTTCAACTGCAAGAACAATTAAAAGAATTAATATGATAGCTATTAAACCGATATATACATATGTCAAAATTTGTGTATAATTCATAGATTTATTGTAGCATCTTTCTCTATTATTTGTTTTCCTATGTTTGTTGGCCTTATACCTTTGGTATATTCACATATTTTCTCTATAATATTTGAATCATCGCTACAAAAAGTATAAGTAATGTTTATATCGTATTTAGTGTCCAACAATACCGTTTGTGATGATAAGAAATAATCAATCTTATTTCCTATCTCGTATGAAATAGTTAATTCATACTTATCATATTCATATTCTTCAACAAACTTGGCGTTATTTAGAGCTTCTATCACTGAATTAGAATAAGCTCTAGTAAGTCCTCCTGTTCCTAATTTGATACCACCAAAATATCTGACGACAAGAGCACATATTTCATCTAGATTATTTCTTTCTAAAACGTTTAATATTGGTGCACCAGCAGTTCCGGATGGTTCTCCATCATCAGAAGATCTTTTAATATTGTGACAAATAAAGCCACTACAAACATGGCTTGAATCGTAGTGCTTCTTTCTTATCTTTAATAAAAAATCTTTATATTCATCTTCATTCTTAACTCTTTTTAGATATGTGATGAATTTAGATTTTTCAATTGTAATCGCGTTGTCTACTTCAGTTACTAGATACATAACATTATTTTACTATTTTATGATACAATTTTGTCTGTTGAGGGTTTTGAATATGAAGAGTTTAGAAGAAATTTTAGCAGAACTAAATGCTGCCGAAAAAGAATATGCCCAAAAATGTAAAGAATATGGCATAGAAGAGAAAACAAAGAAGAAAAAAGATGATATAGTAGTAGATGAAATTAATAGTAAATAATTCAATAGAAGGAGGTTGTCGAATAGATGAATGTTATCAAAAAGAATTTAAATGTAATTAAAGTGTTAAGTATATTTGCAACATTAACTTTGCTTGTCCTAAATATAATTAAGCTTTTTATTCCTGGTAGAGGCTTTTTGAATAATATCATTCTTATTGTTCTTATAGCAACTTTTTGTTTTGGTTTGCTTTATGCTATTAAAGGATACGCAAAGGAAGCTAACAAATATTATCAAATGTATATGTTTTTAGCTTCTATCTATTATTTGATTACTATCTTTATGAACATTATTAAGGGAACAAAGAGCGATTATCTTTCCCTATTAATTGCTATGATTTGTAATATCATGTTTATTGCTTTAGCATTTAGTAAAGATTTTGGAGAGAAGAATTCAACTATTCTAATTATTATATTAATTGCTTTGTCTATTGCTGACTATTGCATATATGGATTTGTAGCTAACAACTTTTCAAGGATTGTTGGTAAGATTTCTGATACTTCGATTACCTTAATAGCAGCCGTCTTTGTGGCAGGCAAATATTCTGACAAAGCACGTCGTTATAAAGCTAAAGAAGAAGAGATAGAAAAGCCAAATGAAGAGTAACCCTACAATTTGTAGGGTTTTCTTTTGAAATGGTTATTATGGGCTTTAAAAATGCTATAATTAATGTCGTAAATAGGAGGGTTTTTATATGGCTAAAAAGCTAGTAACAGATTTAGAAGTAGCAGGCAAAAAAGTCATCGTAAGAGTTGATTTTAACGTGCCTCATAAAGGTGAAGAGATTACTGATGATAATAGAATCGTCGCAGCTTTACCTACAATTAAGTATTTATTAGAACATGATGCAAAGGTTATTCTTCTTTCTCACTTAGGAAAAGTTGACTATAAGAAGACTCCAGAAGAAATCGATGCAGCAAAGAAGAAAAACGATATGGTTATCGTTGCAAGAAAACTTCAAGAATACTTACCAAATAATAAAGTAACATTCGCTAATGCAACTAGAGGTGAAGAACTTGAAAACGCTGTTGCTAATATGAACAATGGTGAAGTTGTATTAATGCAAAATACAAGATATGAAAAAGGTGAATCAAAGAATGATGAAGAATTAGGTAAATACTGGGCTTCATTAGGTGATTTATTCGTTGAAGATGCATTTGGTTCAGTTCATAGAGCTCATGCATCAACAGTAGGCATTCCTTCTGCTTTACCAAATGCTGCAGGTTTCCTAGTAGAAAAAGAATTAAAGTTCTTAGGCGATGCAGTTGAAAATCCAGTTAGACCATTTGTAGGTATCTTAGGTGGTGCTAAGGTTGCTGATAAATTAAAAGTTATCAATAACTTACTTGAAAAATGTGACACTTTGATTATCGGTGGTGGTATGGCTTATACATTCTTAAAGGCTCAAGGCAAAGAAGTAGGTCAATCATTAGTAGATAACGAACAAATCGATTACTGCAATCAAATGATGGCAAAAGCTAAAGAACTAGGTAAAGAATTATTATTACCAGTTGATACAGTAGTTGCTGCAAACTTCCCTGATCCAATTGATGGACCAATCGAAACAGAAGTAGTTGATTCAGATAAGATTCCAGCAGACAAACAAGGTCTAGATATTGGTCCTAAGACTGCTGAATTATTCGCAAATGCTGTTAAGGCTGCAAAGACTGTTGTTTGGAATGGACCTATGGGTGTATTCGAGAACCCAGTATTAGCTAAAGGTACTAACGAAGTTGCAAAAGCTTTAGCTGAAACTGAAGGAACAACAATCATTGGTGGTGGTGATAGTGCTGCTGCTATTAAACAATTAGGCTATGCTGATAAAGTATCTCACGTTTCTACAGGTGGTGGTGCTTCATTAGAATTCTTAGAAGGAAATGGTCTACCAGGCGTAGATATCATTAATGAGAAATAGGAGAAAAATATGAGAAAACCAATTATCGTCGGAAACTGGAAGATGAACAAGACAATGGCTGAGACAGAAGAATTCTTCAAGGCTGTTGATGATTATGCTGTAAGCGAAAACGCAACTTATGGTATCGGCGCTCCATTTACAGATTTAAAGGTTGCAGTAGATAATGCTAAGAACTTAGTTGTTGCTGCTGAAAACTGTCATTTTGAAGACACTGGTGCTTTCACTGGTGAAGTATCTGTTCCAATGCTTCAAGAAATCGGCGTTACTCATTGTATCGTTGGTCATAGTGAGAGAAGAACTTACTATGCTGAAACTGATGAAACAGTAAATAAGAAGATCAAGAGATTATTAGATGCTGATATTACTCCAATCGTATGTATTGGTGAAACTGAAGCTCAATTCGATGCTGGCGAAACTACTGAAGTATTGAAGAAACAACTTCATGGTGGTCTAGAAGGTTTATGTGAAAAATGCGTTTCTAAGCTAGTTATCGCTTATGAACCAATTTGGGCTATCGGCACTGGTAAATCAGCTAATAAGGAAATCGCTGAGAATTGCTGCAAGACTATCAGAGAAGAAATCAGAGCTATGTTAGGTGATTTCGCTGCTGATTCTGTAAGAATTCAATATGGTGGTTCAGTAAAACCTGAAAACATTGCTGAATACATGGCTTGTGAAGACATCGATGGTGCTCTAATCGGTGGTGCTTCATTGAAGGTTGATTCTTTCAAAGCAATTATCGATGCAACTAAATAATTAACTATTAGTTCTCAAAAAAGGGTTCTCATAATAAAAGAATCCTTTTTTGTGACTAATGTGTGTAAAATAGTAGCCATATTAATAATTGTTCGTATAAGATAATAAAGGAGGAGTTAACGATATGAAAAAACTATTAGTTACTCTTATTTCGATCTTTATGCTTTTTGCATTAGTCGGATGTTCAAACTCTAAAAACGAAAAAGAAGAAAAACAAGAAGAAATGGTTGGCGGTTATAAACTATATGACGGCGAGTATAACGCTGAACTTCCAGAAAAAGCAAAGGAAGTTTTTGAAAATACTATCAAGAATTTAACTGGTACAACTTATGATCCAATTGCTTTGTTGGCGACTCAAGTAGTTTCTGGTACAAATTACGCATTCTTTGTAAGAGAAAAGCCAGTTACTAATTTCGCAGTTATCACTGTATATGCTGATTTAAAAGGCAATACTCAGATTTTAAAGACATATGATATTGATTTAAATCTTGAAAGCGATGAAAATTCTAAGGACACTTCTAATTTATTAGGTGGTTGGAAAGCTTATGATGGCGAAAACAAATGTGACATACCTGATGAGGCAGTTGAAGCTGTCGCAAAAGCAACAGAAGGCCTAGATGGCGCAGGATATACTCCTATTGCATTATTAGGAACTCAAGTAGTATCTGGAATAAATTACGCTATTCTATGTAAAGAAACAGTTGTTGCAGCTGAACCAATAACAACTTATTCAATTGTAGTTGTATATAAGAACACTAGTGGCGAATGCAAATTAACTGATGTCTTTAATGTAAAAGAATATACTGTTGAAAGAGAAAAGTAGAGGGGACTGAAATGAAGAGCATTTTCAAAGTATTGTTGATTGTAATGATGAGTTTATGTTTGTTTGCTTGTTCTAATACTACTGAACAAGAAGAAGAAGCAAAAGCAGACATGATTAACCCGATGGTTGTTTATGACTCATTAGATGAAATCAATAAAAAAGTTGGTGTTAAGTTAGTAGCATCAAGAGTTGCGAATTTAGAAAGTGAATCTTATCAAATCATTAATGATGAAATAGCTGAATATGATTTCACAGCTAATGATTGCCGTTTCATTTTTAGAGGCGCAAAGAAAAAAGAAGATATTTCTGGTATCTATATTGATGCAAAACCAGCTTATGGAAATGCTGAATTAGGATTAGCTGAAGATGATTCATTCAAAGCTTACCGTTTCTTTGTTGAAGAAAACCAATAC
The DNA here is from genome assembly GCA_018064825.1 of Candidatus Colivicinus equi. Taxonomy (GTDB): domain Bacteria; phylum Bacillota_I; class Bacilli_A; order Erysipelotrichales; family Erysipelotrichaceae; genus Colivicinus; species Colivicinus equi. Next base: position 3,934 of record JAGHUL010000112.1, on the reverse strand, counting down.
GTTTTATCAGTAAAGGACGACGGAACTTTATCTGATGATGAATTCAAAGCTATCTATCAAGACATTGAAAAAGGAGTTATGGAGGCTGAATCGTGTCCTGAAGCCAATGCTCTAGTTGGATTCTATCAAGACTCTTATTCGCAAAGAGCTACAGCTGAAGTAGAACCAAGTGGTCGTGATATGTTATCAATTACAATTACATGGCCGAACTCTGCTGAAGAGTGTGAGGAATGGATAGTTGTTGCGAAATATAGCGGAAACAAGTTGAGATATGATTCATTGGCTCACAAGAGGATTGTTACTGATGCCGAAGGTAACTCTAGTGTTTCAACAAACATTATAGAAGAAGGCGGATTCTTTGTAGCCAAAGACGGTTGTATGTATTGGACTGGATCAAATGATGAAGTGACTTCGAAATGTGTTTTTGAAAAAATAGACATTGAAGTTCAACAATAATATGATGAAGGCTGCTAATAAGGCAGTCTTTTTTGTTGGGTTAGTGATAAAATTGAATTGATGATAAAAAGATTTATAGAATACTATAAACCGTACAAAAAGCTATTCATCGAAGATATGATAGCTTCTTTTTTAGTATCACTTGCTGGGATGGTTTATCCTGTTATCACTAGAAATATGTTAAACGATTTTATTCCTAATAAGAAATATAATCTTATTGTTATTTTTGGTGTAACTTTATTAATCATATACATTATCCGTGCATTACTTAGATACTTTGTTCAATTCTATGGGCATGTGATGGGCGTAAATATGCAATCAGATATGCGTAAAGCATTATTCAAGAAGATTGAACAATTGCCATTCACATATTTTGATAATAACGAGACTGGAAGTATCATGTCACGTTTAACTAATGACTTATTTGATATCAGTGAATTAGCGCATCATGGGCCTGAGAATATTATCATGTGTTCATTGATGATATTATTATCTTTCTTCTATCTATTAAGTATTAATGTTTATTTAACTTTAATTATTTTTGCGAGTGTACCATTTATGGTGATTATCAGTTTAAGACTACGCAAATATATGAAAGAGTCTTCAAGAAAGTCAAAGATTGCGATTTCAAAAATTAATGCAGATATTTCTTCTTCTATATCAGGTATTAGAGTTACAAAAGCATTTAATAATTATGATGTTGAAATGGAAAAGTTCAAGAAGAGTGACAAGGAATTTGTTTCGGCTAGAACAATGCACTTTAGAGGTTTCTCGGTCTTCAACTCTTCTACAAGCTTTATCACAGATTTGTTTAACGTCATTGTTTTAATATCTGGTGGTATATTCTTATACAATAATTTGATTAGCTTCGGTGATTATTCAACATTTATTGTTTCTGTTAACTTATTCATAGATCCTATTAATCGTTTGATTCAATTCACTGAACAATTCCAAGAAGGTGCTACTGGTTTTGAAAGATTTATTGAAATAATGGATTTGCCAGTTGAAGTAGATAGACCTGAAGCAAAGGATTATAAGAATCTAAAAGGTAATATCGAATTTAAAGATGTAACATTCGACTATGGCGGTCGAGATGTATTAGATGATATTTCATTCAAAGTAGATAAAGGAAAAACCATCGCTTTAGTTGGTCCTTCTGGTGGTGGTAAGACTACAATATGCCACTTGCTTCCTAGATTCTATGAAATTGAAAAGGGTGAGATATTAATTGATAACAAAGATATTCGCAATATTACAAGATCATCACTTCGTCGTAATATCGGTATTGTCCAACAAGACGTTTTCTTGTTTTCGGGTACTTTTTATGAGAATATTTTATATGGTAGGTTAGATGCTTCAAGAAAAGAAGTAATTGAGGCAGCCAAGAAAGCTAATATTTATGAATATATCATGTCTTTACCAGAAGGTTTTGAAACACAAATTGGTGAGCGTGGTGTTAAATTATCTGGTGGTCAAAAACAAAGATTATCTATTGCTAGAGTATTCTTAAAGAATCCTTCGATATTGATATTAGATGAGGCTACAAGCGCATTAGACAATACAACAGAAATCTTGATTCAAGAAGCTTTGAATTCATTAAAGAAGGGTAGAACAACCATTATTGTAGCTCATCGATTATCTACTATTAAAAATGCAAATGAGATATTAGTAGTTTCTAATGGTAAGATTCTTGAACAGGGTACACACGAAGAACTATTAAGAAAGAGAAATGGTAAATATAAGAAATTATACGCAGCACAATTTAAAGATTCAGATTTTGGATTAGACATAAAAATGTTGTCATAGGAGAAGAAAAATGAAATACCAAATTGAAAACGATTATTTGAAAGTCGAAGTTACTGAGTTAGGTGCAACTCTAGTAAAACTAATCGAAAAGAAAACTAACACTGACTTGATTCTTGGTTTTGATGATGATGAAGGTTACATTAACGGAAACGGCTTTATTGGTGCTAGTGTTGGTAGAAACGCTAACCGCATTGGGAACGCCAAGTTCGAACTTAATGGCAAGACTTACCAACTAACTGTTAACGACAATATGAACCAACTTCATGGCGGCGGTGTTAATGGTTTCTCGTTTAAGATGTGGACATTAAAAGAATCCAAAGCCGATGAAGTAGTTTTATATTATGATTCAAAAGATGGTGAAGAAGGATTCCCTGGCAACTGCCATGCTGAAGTAGGCTATAAATTAGATGAAAACAATCTAATTATTACTTTTACAGGAACTTGTGATGAAGACACAGTCTTCAATATGACTAACCATTCATATTTCTGCCTAGGTGGTGATAATATTCTAGATCATGAATTGTACGTTACAACTGATAAATATTCTCCTACTGACGAATACTCATTAACTCTAGATGAAGTTAGAGATGTAGCAGGAACACCATATGATTTCAGACAATATACTAGAATAGGTTCTCAATTAGAAAAACTTGAAGCTGGTATTGATAATAACTATGTGTGGGAAAATGAAGATGACAAATTAATGTGTGAACTTAAAAATGATAAGTTCAAACTAAGCATGTATTCTAACTTACCAGATATGCATGTTTATACGTCTTATAATCTAAGCCCATGTATTGGTAAAAATGGCAGAGTAAATAAGCGCTATTCAGGTATTGCCTTAGAATGCCAATACTATCCAAATGCCATTAATTATGAAAAATATATTAAGCCAATCTTAAGAAAAGGCGAAGTATCTAGCCATTACATGAAGATTAAAATTGATACAATCAAATAGCTCAAATGAGCTATTTTTTTGATGATATTTTCCTATTATAAATTGGACAGGAGGTAGTGTTTTTTTAACTTTTTTAGCATTTTTTTCCTATTTTCATTTGGACAAGGCCAGTGTTTTCCCCGTTTTTTATGTCAGCACTTTCCTATTTTCACTTGGACAGAACTGGTTTCTATTTATACTTGAAATCTAAAAATAATAAAGTATATCAATATTCTTCAAAGAAAATCATTTTAATTGATTTCCTTCAAAAAAGGTCAAGCATCCTTTTGTGCCCTTATGCTTCCAAAAGTCTATTTAATAATATACTTTTTTAATAAAAACGGCTAAATTTAGAGTAAATTAATCTATTTTAAAATGTAAGTTTACAAACGGGTTATTCTAGCCCGTTTTTTGTCCTGTCCAAGTCGAAATAGGAAAGTCTTATTTTAAAAACCACGTATTTTTTATATTCTGTCCAAGTCAAAATAGGGGGCTCCACAATTTATGTAGGAATTTTTAATTTCATTAACTTTGCCATAAGTTCCACAGTTTATGTAGGACACTACTTTTTCAACATTTTTAAAATAAGCACGATGTTGTATAAAGTAAAAAAACTCGTTTCCTTTGAGAAAACGATTATTTGAATAATCTTGGGGTGGCTATACGCCTTTGAATATTCATGGGGTTTTTAGATCTACAGAAATGTAGGTCTTTTTATATGATTAGTTTTAGGAG
>JAGHUL010000046.1 GCA_018064825.1 Candidatus Colivicinus equi | reverse complement strand
CAGTGCCTAATACATCCCGTTAGGGTTACGCGAATCGTAGCATCTTTCCTTTTTTCAAGGCATCAGCCGAATGCTCTACGGCAGCTCAATTGTCTTATACCTTCCTTTCTAATGTTGATTGCAGCGTTTATGTCTCTGTCTAACTTATTGTGACAATTTGGGCATACCCACTCGCGATCGTTTATTGTTAACTCTTTATATTCGTGATTACATATATGGCATATTCTTGATGACGGATATTGTCTTTTTACTTTTTCCAATATTTTGCCTTGTTCTTCTAGTTTATATTTCAATAAAGTAATAAAGCTTCCATACGAATTATCATATGTTCTTTTAGCTAAGTTTAGTTTATGAGACATATCAACCATATCTATATCTTCTACACACACGATGTCATATTTGTCGGCAATTCTTTTTGATTCTTTGTGTAAAAAGTCATTTCTTTGGTTTGCGCATTTTTTGTATATCTTTGCTATTTTTTCTTTACAGCGCTTGTAGTTGTTACTTCCTCGTTCACAACTATCTAATATTTTATGCAACTTAGTTACTCTTTTTTCTATATCATAATAGAAACGTGTTTTGTCAGGACTGTAACCATTATTATCAACATAGAAATTAGGTGATGAATAGTCTAATCCTATGCTGTTTTCTAAATCTAATTTGTTTTTTGGATTTATCCATTCGTAGGATACTAAGATACTAATATAATATTTATCTAGATTATCTTTTTTGATTGTAGCTTTACATATTCTGCTGTTTTCCATTAGTGGTCTATGATTTATGATTTCTACATCTTTTAACATTGGTAGATTTACATAATCTCCTTTGTAGATAATGGTGCCATTTCCAATATACAAATTACTTGTTGTGTAAGAATTGATTTGTTTCTTATGAGCATAACTTAATTTATCTTTACTTTCTTGTAGTTGAAATAGTTTGTTCATAAGAGCGGATGTATCTACTTCTTTTAGTTTGGGATTCCCTTTTATGTATATAGGTAATATTTCTTTCGCTAAACGATTTATGTTTCTTCCTTCTTTTACATCACATACATAGAGATTGTGTACAATCCTTACATAAGCAAAAATCTTTTTAATCTTTTCTTTTTGTTCTTCACTAGGTTTAATTAGATATTTGTATGATCTATATTTCTTCATCATTTTCTCCGTACATATATTTATTCCGCGATTTTTCAAAAAGTCTTAAAAAAAATAAAAAAATCCATATCTTTTGTGATATGGATTTTGTTAGTAATGATATTTTTCCTAATTATTATTTGATATGTTCAATGAACCAAACCTTTAATCCAGATGCAGATTCCATATATACGCTACGGTTTGTGTCTGTAACTTCGATTTCAGAATTCTTTTTGAAACCAATAGAAGTTGTGAATTCAATGAATTCATCTAGATTATCAACATTAACTCTTAGACCATATAGACCTGGTTTATCTGTAATCTTGTTGTTTGCAAAAACATCAATTCTTGTATCAGATGAAGTTCTTAATACATGAACATCTGTACCGTCGATATCTGTAAAATGGTGTTTTTCTTCAAAACCTACCATCTTTAATGCATCTACGTCAGCGTCAACTAATGATGCTTCTGCTAAATAAATTGGATATAATGAAGTAATTTTCATAAATAGGCCTCCTACCACGTTTAATTATACACTAATTATTTTAAAATAAAAAGCGCTTTCATTTTTTGAAGAAAATGCAATGCGATTGCTATAATTTAGGTGTGAAAAAGTACAAAATTAGCGTAATTACTCCTTTTAACAATACCGATTTGAAGCTTTTTGATAGATGCACAAAGCATATGCTTAAGCAGACAATCGGTTTTGAAAATGTCGAATGGATTGTAATTATTCATAACTGTAAAGATGGTTATTATGAGAAAGTTAAAAAACGTATTGGCATGTATGATAATGTTGTTTTAAAAAAACTAAAAAACGATGTTCATTCTGCTTCTTCGCCAAGAAACTATGCTCTTGATTTAGTTACTGGCGATTATTTACTTTTCTTAGACTCTGATGACTTTTTAAGTAATGATTGTTTGGAAGTTGCTTATAATACAATAACAGAAACTAAGTCACAAATAGTTGGCTTTAGAAGATCTTTTGTTGCATCAAAACAAGGACTTTTCCCAATGGTTGATGACATTTTATGGAATAGTGCTGAAAAGCTGATTGTAGCTGATAAGAATAATTGGAATGAAGAGGCTGTTTTTTATCGCGATTTCTTGTTTGTAACTTCACATATTTTTGATAGCAAGTTTATTCAGAACAATCATTATAGATTTGATGAAGACATCATCTTAGCTGAAGATATGCACTTTATGTTGCAGTTAATACCAAAGCTAAATAGAATTGCTTTCTTGCCTCAGCTTATTGGTTATGTATATTATCTTCATGATTCTTCGATGATTCAGAATAATGTTAAAACTGACGAACAACTTCTTTCTTTCGCAAGAGGTTTTAAGAAAATATATGACATTGATAAGCAATACGGTACGCAATCGTTAGCTTTATATTCATGCTTGCCTATGCTTGCGAATTATATATTAGGGTCAACTGATGTTAAAGTTGAGACAAGAATTGAAATTAAAAAGTTATTGGAAGAAGCAGTTAGTTCTTCGGCCGACAAGATAAAGGATAAACATTATCGTAAACTTAGTAAAGCAGTAATCATGAATCCAGTCGATCCATGGAAGAGTGAATATGTAATTAATTTTGTGAACGGTCAAAATGACCTAATTGATATCTTACATAATAACGTAAACAGTGATTTTGGCAAATATTATCATTTTGAAAAAATCAGTAATTTAAAGGCGTATCAGGAAAATGTCCCTTTACATACTTACGCTGATTATAAGCCGATAGTAAACTTATATAAAAAAGTTGGTATTGATAATATCCTTACAAAACATAAAGTTATTAGATTTATCTTAAAGGATAATCGCGAAATGATCCCTTGTACACGCGAATATACTAATAAATACATTATGTCATTTGCAGAAGAACTTAGAGGCAAACATAATTTCTTGATAGCCAGAAGTAAGAAAGCAACTGGTATTTGTAACAATGGCGCAACTATTAGAGATTTGCAAAGTGTAATAATTAGAGATTATATGTTCGAATATCTTGATTCCTTAACAAAGGATGACGCTACTTTTGCTTCGAGAAAAGGAATGTATTTTGTGGATGGACAAGATACTGATTATTATGGCTTGTTAAAAGATGCTTTATTGGACAAGAATATTCAACAAATTGTTGCCTTAAATACGAACGAAATCTTGAATTGTTTCAAGTGTTTAGAACTAAATACTAAATCTTTGATAAAGGATGTCGCGAAGATAAATGCGAATAGAGCTAAAGAACTTAGAGCTATTTTTAAAGATGGACTTAATAATGTTGCAATTAAAATATGGCCAAAACTTGAAAGAGTTATTGGTTTTGGTGCTGGTGAATTGTATGAGTCTAATCGTAGTATTAAAGAATATATTGGAGAAGTTGCTCACAATCACGGATACTACTTTGCTGAAGAGGCAACGCTTGGTAAATCGGTAAGTGATAATAGTGATTTATTTGAATCAAGTATGTCTGATTGCTTCTATGAATTGCTGCCTATTGAAAAGGATACTACTAATCTTGATACAGTATTATTAACTGATGCCGTTTTGCATAAGACTTATCAATTAGTAATTACAAACAATAGCGGTTTGTATCGTTATGTTACTGATCACTTCATTTCTATCAAAGAAAAGAATGTTGATTATATTAGATATACTGTTTATTAAATAAAAGGATACTATGAAACAAGTTTTATGTTATGGCGATTCAAATACATATGGTTATGATCCTAGTAATGGGGGACGTTATCCAAAAGAAGTAAGATGGACAACAATCTTACAGAATTTATTGAGTGAAGAATACGAAGTATATGTTGAAGGATTAAATGGCCGTACGACAGCTTATGATAGATTAGATGGTTCTTGGAAAAACGGCTTGCCTTATCTAACTGCGTGCCTTGGTAGTCATAAACCGCTAGATTATATAATTTTTATGCTAGGTACTAACGATTGCAATGTTGATTTGGAATTAACTAGTAGAGATATATGTTTAGGTATGCAGAAGTTAATAGAAACAACTAAAAAAGAGATTCTAAATATGCAAGAATATATGCCTAAAATAATCGTGGTGGTCCCTGCAGCAATCGGTGATAATTATCATAATTCACCATTCGCATACCAATTGAACGATTATTCAGTTATTAAATCTCACGAGATTGCATCTTTATACAAAGAGTTGTGTATAAAAGAAAAATGCTTATATCTAGATGCTTCACATCTAGAAGTATCACCAATAGATAGCGAACATCTCACAATTGATTCTCATAACAAACTTGCACACATGTTATCAGAAATCATAAATAATAATAAATAGGCGCTACAATGTAGCGTCTATTTATTACTTATACTCTTTTAGGAACTTCTTTTTTGAATCTGGCAGATCTAAACCGATTGTGCCACCCGGATTCATCAAGTAATCCTTATCGAAATATTCTTTTAAGGCTTTAAATGTTCCGTATTCTTTCTTACCTAGATAACCTTCTAACCATGGCGCAAACATTTTGCCGATACCATGATGGTGAGATATTGCAGCTCCAGATTTTTGGATAGCATCTAATATCGTTGTATGGTAACGTTTAAATTCTTCGGCATCGTTCATAGGCGTGATGAAGATAAAGTATAGGTTAGCTCCTTGTGGATAACAATGTGACATATGCGTTGTAACAATAGTGTGTGGTAAGGCATGACATACTTCTCTTACATCGTGATGCACTCTAGCCATATTTGACCAATTGACTGTGCATTCTAATGTATCGGTCACAACACCAAAATCCATTAATGTATCTCTTAAATATGGATCGTTGAATCTACCCTTTTCCCATGATTTGCATACATATCCTGTCATCGACATAGCTCCATATTCTTTGGCAATTTTTTTAATGTTTTTTGCGACGTTCTTACAATAACCTTTTTCACCATCAGTGAAGCCTAAGAACATACATCTTTCCATTTCCTTATAACCAAACTTATTTAGTAATGGCTCTAAAGGGGTATCGTCGACATTGTATAGTCTTAACATCATACTTGTTTCTTCAGGATCAGATAGACGGAAAACAGAAGAGTATCCAGATTCATGTTGCATCATTTCTCTTGCGGCTTTCATAGCACTGTCCCAATCTTTGAACATATATGAAAAGCGAATTCTATTTTCAGGCATGTATCTGAAAATCTTTAATGTAACTTCTGTTAAAACACCAAAGGTTCCTTCTGAGCCCATCATGATTTGATTTAAGTTTGGCCCAGTTGCTTCTCTAGAATAATGTGATGTTTCGATAACACCTATAGGTGTCACATATTTTTGTGATAATACGATATCCGTTATACATCCATAATAAGTTGAGTTTTGACCTGAGCCTCTAGTTACAGTCCAACCACCTACTGATGAATATTCAAATGATTGTGGGAAATGTCCACATGTGTAAGCACGTTTAGCGCCAAATAAGCTTTCGGCGTTATTTAATGTTTCTTCTAATTTTGGACCGCTGCATCCAGCTTGAACTGTAATTGTTTGGTCAATTTCATTAAAGGCTAGAATCTTATTAAAATTCTTACGCATATCTAAAGATACGCCATTCTTAACACATTCGACGCCTCTAGTAACGCTAGATCCACCGCCATATACGTATAGTGGGATTTTGTATTTGACACAATATGAAACAATCTTTTCAACTTCTTCGGTAGTTGATGGATATAATACTACATCAGGAAGATTTTCAAATTTGTGTTGTCTAATTCTCATTAGATCGTAAGCAGTTTGACCATAGGCTACTGATAAACGATCATAGTCTTTTGTTGAAACATTTTCTTCACCCAAAATATTTACAAAGTATCTTAGATGTTTTTCAGAAATCTTACTAGGATATTTTGATAGATCAACACTATCAAAACCTGTTGACATATTATACTTTTCAAAAAAGTCGTCGCCAACATCGAACTTATCTTTCATCATCTTATACAATGATTCTTTTGGATATTTTACGAAATCTGGATCACCCCATCTAAAGATAGAACGATAGCTTCCTTTAGGAGCTCTTTCTTTAATCCATTTTGGTTCAAATCCTTTGTATTTTTTAGCCATCCTACTTGCTTCCTTTCACAATATTTTTTGTCGATACATATAGAGGAACTAGTTTTTTTGACATCTTTGAGTATACGTCATCATATAACATGTTGTAATATGCATTTGCGCCTAAATCAGGCATAAAGATATCTTTTGTTTTTATCATATTGATGATAGCTTCATCTAAATCTTTGTAGATTCCTAACGATAAGAAAGCAACGATACTTGAACCTAATCCACAAGCTTCGTTTGTTTGAATTCTTTTTACTGGTAATCCTAATATGTCAGCTGTTATTTGGCAGATTTCGTTAGACACTGAAGCGCCACCGCCAACAAATATTTCTTTAATATTTTGTTTGCCACGTTTAGACATTGTGTTTAGTCCATACTTTAAGTCAAAGATGATTCCTTCGATAATAGCACGATAGATATAATACTTATTTTGAACATCTGAGAAGCCTATCATTGAACCTTTCGCATTAGGATTCGCAACACCTGGTCCCCAATGTGGCTGAATGATTAAACCATCACATCCTGCAGGAACTTCCTTTAGATGCGAATTGAAGTAATCTTCAATGGACATATTTTGTTTCTTTGCTTCCTTTTCTTCTTCTTCGTTCACAAATATCTTCTTAAACCACGAAAGCATCCAAAAGCCACGATATATTTGATATTCAGGATTGTATAAACCTCCAATTGGAGATGGATATGATGGGCAGAATGCTTGTGGCTCAAAATAAGTGTCAGTAGTAAATTGAATTGTTGCACTTGTGCCATAGGAGATAGCAGCTTTTGATTTACTTGTGACAGATAAACCAATTGTTTCACATCCTTTATCAGAACCTGTAACGATGACTGGTGTTCCTTCTTTGATGCCGCTATCTTTACTAACTTGACTAGTTATTGAGCCAATATTGTCACCAGCTTTACATAAGTCGCATAGTTTTTCTTCTTCAACATCATATACTGGTTTAGTTAAATTATACTTATTAGCCCAAGTGCCTTTCTTATAATCGAATGGAATATGAGCGATTTGGTTTGCGCCAGAATCTATTAAGTTACCAGTCAATTTATAATTCATATATGTTGATAAAACAACATACTTGTATGTTTTTTGCCAAACCTCTGGTTCACGTGATTTGATGTAATTACATATTGATTGTTTGTGCTGCGTGTTGACCATATCTTTAACGCCCGCAATAGTATATAAAAACTTATTAAGCTTAGGTAGAGGCACTTCATCTTCATCAATTTCTCTTTTATCTAGCCACAAGATCATATCTCTTAATGGCTTGCAGTTTTCATCAAGGCAGATCGTTGAATCTCTAAATGTTGTTGTTGTAACAGCTAAGATATTATCGAATGCTTTAGGATTCTTTTTCTTTATTGCTTTAGCTATCCTGCATAATACTTCATAGTAAAAATTAGGGTCCTTTTCAGCCCAATCTTTATTCATTGAATAATATGGCTCTTCATATACTTCTTTTTCAAAGCAGACAATTTCACCATGCTTATTAACTATCATGCCACGCATTGATTGAGTGCCAATATCAAATGTTAGTACTAATTCTTCCATATCTCCTCCTACAACTTACTTGTTGCAATAATATTTGCTTCTGTATTTAATACATTTTCAATTATTATTTCACCAACTTCAACATGTCTATCAATAGTGATGTCGTTTATTAGTTTCATCACATCAAAGATTAGTTTCTTGTCGATTGGTTTATTAGTTCTTACGGATAGTGTTGGCCTATCTTTAAAGGTTGTTTTAACATATGAACAAACACTACGTTTTGGATTATGAAGTTCATCTAAGGCAAACTTTTTACCTCTTTCACATTTGTTACCAGACACTTCATTATCTTTAACTTCTAGTTCACAACCATTTGGACACATGATACAAATAAGTTTGTTTGGATCAAATATTTTCTTACTTGGTAAATTAAATGATATCTTTTCTTCTTGCTTCAAAGTTCCTTTTACATATTCACTCGCAGCTTTTCCTGCGGTGATACCAGATTTAGATACATAATCTACTAGATCATATACGTGATGGCAATTGCCTGCACAGAATACACCTTGAACACTTGTTTCAAAATTTTTGTCGCATAGTGGCCCTTTAGTCTTAGGATCTATTTCAATGTTTAGTGATTCTGCTAGTTCATTTTCAGGAATCAAGCCAACTGAAGCAATCAATGTATCGCACTCTATTATTTGTTTACTTTCTTCGATAGGATGCATTTGTTCATCAACCTTGCACACTTCTACAGCCTCAACTCTACCTTTGCCGAAAACTTTTGTTACTGTTGTTGATAAATGTAAAGGAATATCGTAATCAAATAGACATTGTCTAATATTTCTTGGTAATCCAGAAGGATGATTCATAACTTCGTAAACATCAAGCACTTTGCTTCCTTCTAGAGTTAGCCTTCTAGCCATGATTAAGCCTATATCGCCAGATCCTAATATCACAACATTCTTGCCTATCTTCTCGCCCAAGATATTGACATAGTTTTGCGCTGTTCCAGCACTGAAGACGCCAGATGGTCTATCACCATTAATGTCAACTTGCTTGACTGTTCTTTCTCTACATCCTGTGGCTAATATCAAAGCTTTACATTTCAAATAATCTAAACCCTTATTATTTACATAAGTTAAAGTAAAACCATCTTCTTCTTTTTTTATGTTTGTAACATATGTTGATAACAAACAATCAATATCATCTTTATTAAATTCGTCAATATATCTTTGACCATATTCTGGTCCAGCAAGATTTTCATTAAACATGATAGAACCAAAACCATCATGGATGCATTGCTTTAAAATACCACCAAGTCTAGTTTCTCTTTCGATTAAGCAAACTTTAACACCATTATCAAAACTGCTTATTGCACTGGCTAAGCCTGCTGGTCCTCCACCAATTACTACTACATCATAGTTTTTCATTTTGTCTTTCCTACACTGATATATGAATCGTTGCCTTTTTTCGTGACATCTTTTATTTCGCAATCAAAATATTCCGCAATAATCTTGCTTACAACTGGCGAACAAAAACCACCTTGGCATCTGCCCATACCTGGACGAACTCTTTTCTTAACGCCATCAATAGTTGGAACTTTTATTGGTCCAGATAAAGCATCTATTATTTCGCCTTTAGATATTTGTTCACATCTACAAACTATTTCTCCATAGTCAGGATTTTCTTTGATGAGCTTACTTCTTTCTTCATCTGATAATTTTCTTAATTGTTTATATGGTTTTCTAATTGGATTGTATTTTTCATTTCGTTTTGTGATACCTAAATAACTAATTGCCATCTTTTCAACATCTAAAGCTATTGCAGGAGCAGCTGTTAATCCAGGAGATTGAATACCTGCCACATGAATGATGTTATTTGTATTTCTTCCTTTTTCAATAATAAAATCTTCTTCAAATGTTGCAGCTCTTATTCCTGAAAAATATGTAATAGCATCTCTTCTATCTAAGGCTTCAATAGAAGTTTTTTGTTTATTTATTAAAGCTACTAGGTTTTTAGAATCAGTACTATAGTCTTCTTTATCAAATACTTCATATGCATCAGGTCCAATCAAGATGTTGTCATCAACTGTTCTTAAGATACCTCCACCTTTAGTATTCTTGTCACGATTAAACAAATCCTTTGCGGAAAGAATCTTGTCAGTTAAATCTTTTTTCTTGTTGTCTAAGATTACATCGGTACCTTTTCTTGGGTGAATTGAGAAGAATTCATCATTTGCCATAGATGCAATATTATCAGAAAAAACTCCTGCTGCATTGATGACTAATTTAGGATAAATAGTACCTCTATTGGTCTTTACTGAGACAATATTCTTATTTTCAACATCCATTGATGTCACAGCCGTGTTTAGAGCGATTTTCGCGCCGTTTATAGCAGCATTTTCACCATAGGCGATAGTTAACTCATATGGACAAACTGTGCCAGCAGAAGGATTATATAGGCCTACATCGTATCCTTGCTTCAAATTTGGATTGGCACGATATAATTCTTCTTTACTTATTGCCCTTGTATCTTTAACACCAAGTCTTCTTCTTTGCGCAGTGATAAGCTTTAAGATAGGAATTAAATATTTTCCTTTAAAAGCTACATATTGGCCATTTCTTCTAAATGGAACACCAAGTTGCTTACAAACATCTTCATACATAGCGTTCCCTTTAAGTTCATATTTTAGTTTAAGATTCATCTTACTTTGGTCGACACCAGGATGAACCTCGCCATCATTTCTACTAGATGCTTGCATAGCTAGATCTGCTTCTTTTTCAACTAATAAGATATCAATATCCCATTTGCTTAATTCTCTAGCGATACTAGCGCCTATGATGCCTCCACCAATAATTAAAACATCAGGATGCAGATTATCTAATTCTTTGTCCTCGATAGTAGGCATCATCATAGGCTTTGGATCATGTCCTAACCATTTAATCTTATTTACGACATGCCATGAATCTTTATTGTAGACACACATATAACAAGCTTCAATAATATCGTCGTAGTTTTCTAAGCAACCTGAAACAACGATACTATGATTATCGTAATTTAATTCAGCTTTAACTTTGTCGCCAAACCTTTTCTCTAATTTCTTATTAATTTGCCTATTATCCATCACTTATATTTTACTATCAAATTAAAGCAATAAAAAACAAAGGAATATCCTTTGTTTAGTATGTTTTCCAAAATTTATCGATGTTGTGCGCAAGTTCAACCGCATTAGGACAATGAACATAATCTTGTTCATCACACTCTAATACTAGCTTTGCATAATAACCATCTTTTTCTAAAGTATATAGTTTCCATAAAACGTTATTTAATAAATATAAGTTGTTATGGAAGTTTGTGCCATGAATTCCACCGGTTTCTTTTTCTCCAGAACCGATGCAATCGTTAAGATGAATAACGAAGTTAGAAGATTTGAACTTTTCTATTGCTTCCGCAAATGATAACTCATCATATTTAAATGACATTTCTGACATCATTAAGTGACAAGTATCTAATAATGAAAATACTTTTTCTAGACCAATACGAGCACGAATATATCTTCTAATTTGAATTGCTTCTATTGCACCGATGTTGCGATAACAGTTTTCGATATAAACAGTTATATTATTCTCTTTGATATAATCACAAAATGCATCAACATCTTTAGAAGCCATGACTTCATAATATTTACTTTCCGCATGAAGTACTAAACCAACATTAAGTCTCTTACACAACTCAAAGACGCTTTGAGCATATGGAGTTTTAAACTCTTTAGCGATTTCAATAATGTCACAACTATCTAATGGATAATGAATCGTATATACTGGTTTAGTCATTTGTTGAAGCAAAGAAAAATCATCACGTTCATCACCGTAAAGATGTAATTCATAGCCGTCAATAAAGTCTAATGAATTCTTATATTTAATTTGATCAATGTCTAAAGCGCATTTTAATAGTTTTCTCATAGCCTTTAATGATTATATCATACAAAATGGTGTAAGATTATTAGTAAGAGGAGCTAAATATATGAAAAATTTTATTGAAGAATTTAAAAAATTTATTAATCGTGGAAATGTTGTTGACTTGGCTGTCGGTGTAATTATAGGTGGCGCTTTCACTAGTATCGTTACATCTTTAGTTAATGATATTATTATGCCTATTATCGGTACTATTATCGGTGGTATTAATTTCTCTGGTATTGCAATTACAATTGGTGATGCTAATATCATGATTGGTAACTTCATCCAAAATATCGTCAACTTCTTAATCGTCGCTTTAGTAGTATTTACAGTTGTAAGAACATTAAATAAAGCTCAAGAATTAAAGAAGAAAGAACCAGAAGTTGAAGCACCAAAAGAAGATCCAGATGATATCAAATTATTGAAATCAATCGAAAAAGAATTAAAGAAATTAAACAAAAAATAATCATTATTAAACATTATTAATCGAGTAGGAGAAACTAAATAAAGGTTTCTCCTTTTATTTAGTTTCGACCTCTCACACCACCGTACGTACGGACCCGTATACGGCGGTTTCAAATTT